>CANFHO010000005.1 GCA_947447005.1 Chitinophagaceae bacterium | reverse complement strand
GTATACATAGACATCTGGAGTTACATACGACCCATCTTTTGTTCCATTCCATCCTTTGGAAATATCATTTGCAAAGAAATTCTCTTTAATGAAGAGTAATTGTCCCCACCTGTTGAACACTTTAAATGCTTTTATCTTTTGAATGCCTCTTCCCCGTGGATAGAACACTTCATTCATGCCATCGCCATTGGGAGAGAAGGTGTTTGGAACAAAAATATTTTCTTTCGTACATGTGGCATACACATTGATCACATCCTTCGACATACAACCATTTGCCGTATATACAAAAACCGTATAGGTAGCTGAATACAGCGGTGTTGACACCGGACTGGTACAATTGGTGCAACTCAGGAACAATGATGGCTCCCACTGGATGCGCGTTACATCATTCGAATAGCTAGGATTGATTAAGAAAGGATACCCTGCCATAATCGTTGTATCCCTGCCGGCATTCACGGTTGGAAGTGGATTTACAGTAACCACCACACTGTCCTTGGTTATAAAACAACCATAAGGATCTTTACCAGTAACAACATAGGTTGTGGTCTGGCTGGGCTTTGCCAATGGAGAAGCAATGTTTGGATCGTTAAGTCCTATGCTTGGAGACCAAGTATAAATTTCCGTTCCAGAAGAGTTAAGTTTTACAGATTCACCTGCACAAATTGTTGCAGTATGCGATGATAATACACTCGTTGGGTTTACAACAGTAACACGAATAGAGTCAGTTGCCTGGCACCCAAGTGCATTGGTGCCTTTTACATAATATACTTTATCTATGGTGGTTGTGACATTTGGACCCACACAATTTGTACAACTGAGGGAAGGATCGGCAGTCCAAACATATGTTAAGGCACCTGTAGCGTTTAGCTTGAATGGTTTATTCAGACAAAGGAAAGTATCAACACCTGCATCAATGGGAGGTAAAGCATTTATTACAAAATCACGGAATACAGTATCCATACATCCCTTATCGTTTGTAGCATACATCCTCATGGGATATGTTCCAGCTTTTCTAAACAATTGTTGAGGAGGCAATTTAAGATCTGAGCTGGATCCATTGGTGAAATCCCAAAACCACTTGACGATGGGCGAATTGTTTGGTTTAATTTCTATTCCTTGAAACTGAACCATATCCTCTTCACAAGCCTGAGGCTTTGCACTTAAAATATCAACATCAGGTCTGGCCTGAATTTCAATCATTTGATTTCTTTTCAGTGAGTCGGAACAACCATCCAGTGTTACAGATTTTAAAGAGACAGAATAAATTCCGGGCTTGGAATAAAAATGGGTGGCAGGACTTCCAGTGCCTTTCGTGCCATCGCCAAAATCCCATGTCCATGAAGCCATTGGCTCATTTGAAAGGGAAAGATCTGTGAATTTAATATTTGCATTGTCGCATGAAAAGATCTGATCAGATTTGAATACCGTTTTAACAGATACTGCTTGAATACCACTTAGAACTGGAAGAAGAACACGACAGCCCTCTGCGTTTTCAATAAATATTTTTGGTTCATAAAATCCTGTATCAGAATATCGATAGGTATATGTACTTTGGTATGGAAGTGAGTCCTCTACAAATCCATCTCCATAGTCGATGATTACATATTTTGCAGATGAAGATGATACATTGAATGTGGCATCATAAGGTTTACAGATAAAATTATTAAAGCTTGACGATCCTTTAGGACCCTGGAGTGTGATGTTGTGAATATTGGAAGTTGAGATACAACCACCCGGACTTATGACTTTTAATGAGACAGGATAAACTCCTGGAGTTGTGTAGATATGTTTTGGATCTTGTTGCAACGATAATCCACCATCTCCGAAATCCCACTCAAATGTTTCAGCATATTTTCCATCAAAGAAAAATTCTGCATTGAAAGGCGGACATTCAGACACATCCTTTGGAACAGAGAAGTTAGCTGCAGGCAAATCAATTTCAATATAGTTTGGTTTGAGGACGGTCACTTCACATCCCAATACATCCCGAACAGTCAAACGAACCGTTTTCTTAGATGTCAATGTATAACTCACCCTTGGATTAGAGAGACGGGATGTTATTCCATCTCCTAAATCCCATAAATATGATGTCAATATGGTATTTGTGAGTGGTTCGAATTGAATGGTTTTACCCGGACAACTCTGTGTTTGAAGTGCGATAAAATCTATAAATGGTCCAGTAGTCGTTACATTTACTTTGGTGATTGTTGAAGTACATCCATTGACATCTGTTACAGTCAATGTAACTGGAAATATTCCAGGCTTGGTGTAAATATGCTCAACGGGTCCAGATAATATATTGAAGGTTCCAGTACTATCACCAAAATCCCAGATACGGCTTACAAATGGGAATTTTCCATCCGATGTACTTTTATCTTGAAAAAGAACAGGAAGGTTCTGACATCCAACCAATGGAGACAATGGGGTATAATCTACGGTAACACCACCAATAAAAATATTTTTAATGGGTGTAAAATGTATACATCCATTCAGGTCCGTGATTTTCAACTGCATATCATAAGAACCTCTTCCTTTGTTTGCAGGGTATTGACAAAGGCTGGAGAAATTAATGACTGGATTTTGTGTTGATCCACCTCCTGTAAATCCACATCCAAAGTTCCAATCAAACGAACGAATCATAGACGGATTTTCAGGAGTGGAAGTCAACGTAATAGAACCATCTGCATAACAAACTGGTTGCTTTGAAAAATTGAAATCAATATTATTTTCATTTGCCACATAGATGGTCGTCTGCTGTTCATAATCACATGCATCACCATACACTTTTAGCTTTACATTATAGGATCCAGTTGCAGCGTATGTATGTTGAATAGGATTTTTTTTGGTGGTGTAGGTCATGCTTGTTCCATCGCCGAAAGTCCATTCCCATTTATCAACATTTCCCAACGATGATTCATTGAATTGTTTGTCCATCGGCTTGGTACAATCATTCAATCCTGAAAATTGTGCGATAACACCACGAACATTGATATACTTGAGCTTCTCCAGTGTTTTCGGACATCCATTGCTATAAACGGTAAGACTTACATCAAACTTTCCCAGACGCTTAAAGCGTTTGGAAGGATTAAGCAAAGTAGTTGAATCGTTGTCAGAAAATTTCCACTTATACCCTGTAAAGGTATCCCCCACATAATTCATTTGAAATGCAGCACTGGCGCATGCATCTGAAGGCAGGGAAAAGAAATCAAAATCTTTCGGAGTCTTACCAACTTTCACGGGCCAGGAATATTTTTTCTCGCAACCTCCAACAGTGGTTATGTGAAGGTGAATCATGTAAATACCAGAATCTGTAAAGGTTTGAGCTGGTATCGATTTACCGATATACGTTGAGATGGTGTCTCCCAGTTTATTTATTACAAACCATTCCCAGGTGTTGATGCTGGAATTGATATTGAATTGAACATCTGGTTTTACAGTCAGCGGCGCACAACCACTATCCGGCAAATTTTGCTGAACAATAACCGGCAATTCCACAGATATGAATGATGGCATTGTTTTTTTAAATGAACACCCTTTGGCATTACTCACGGTCAGACTCACATTAAAACTACCAGCGACGTTATATACATGAAGGGTATCTGATTTAAATGGAGGCGTTTCTGTAATGGTAACTCCATCGCCAAAATCCCAAACCTTTTTAATTGCATCCTTGCTGTTGGTGGATGTAAACCGAACTGGAAAAGGGAAATCGCAATTGCTTTGAACATCTGCATTGAAATTGACAGTAGGTGCAGCAATGATTTTCACAGTCTTTTCAGAAAATGTTTCACATGTACCAATAGTTGATTCCAATCTTACTACGAATGTACCTGCATTTGGAAATGTGTATGTAAAATCCGGATTACTGGATTGTTGAGATCCATTCACATACCATCTATTGGTAGTAGGTGTGGGAGATGAAAGATTTGTAAAAACAAATTCAGTGTTTTCACAGGCAGAATCGATTCCGCTGAATTTATTTGAAACCGGACTTGGAAGAATCAGATAGGTGTATGTGTATACATCTTTACAACCTTGCACATTACTGGCTTCCATGCTAATGGTATATGTACCAGGTTGTGTGAAATTAAAAGTGGCATCTTTGACTGCAGGATTGGCAATGGTAACTCCGGCCGGACCTGCAACTGTCCATTTAAAAATGGTAGCCCCAACACTTGTATTGGTTGCTGTTACACTAAAAGGAAATTGACAAGAATTAGGGGGAGAAATCACAAAACCTGCAGTCAGTTCTGGATAGACATCAATGAAATTATTCAACGTAACCAATGTACTTTGGCAGCCCAAGCCAGTCTCTACCAGCAATTTCACCTTTTTCAATCCAGAGGCAGTATACAAATGTGAAACACTTGGAACGGTTGTAATGGCAGTGGTTGCATCTCCAAAATCCCATGACCAACTGATGATATTGTCTTTATAGACAGTACCTGTTGCAGGATCCGTGATTGCAATGACAGATGTTTTATCTGTAAGATTTACGGTTAACGGATTACATCCAAACAGTTTATCTGATGTAAAGTCCACAGTGGGTGTTTTATAAATAACCACCACTTTTGTTATGGCAGACGTTTCATTGGCTGCATTGGTAGTAGTAAGATTTACATAATATACGCCTGGTGTAGTATAGGTGAATGAAGGATTTTGAATGGTAGAAGTTGACCCTTCTCCAAAGTTCCAAAGTGTGCTGTGAGCGCCTCCACTGGTTTGATCTGTAAATGATACTATGATTCCTTCAGAGGCCTTGATACATACCGCACTTTTGGTGTAAGAAAACTGTGCATTTAAAACCGCTTTTGATTGAAAAGAACATAAAATCAGCGCCAGGAAAAAGACTGTCTTTCCTACATGAAATATGCTGGTCTTGTATGACTGAAGAATAACGTTCAAATCTTTTCCGGATTAAAGTAAATTTCAGGTTCAAAAATAACGCTATAATCGCAGCTATATTGCAAACAATCAAGCATTTATGTATTAATATGCAAATTATAAGGCCCCTGCTTCAGACCAACCTACGTATAAGCCTCCTGCTTTTTTTATTTCTGCATAAAATTTCATAATAAAACTTTCCACCCAGATCATATCAGGAATAGCCTTTTGACGCAACTGCAACAGATACTTACCCGTTTGAAAATCAGGGTTTTCAGGCATGGAAACAATCTTCAATCCAGGAAAAGAAATACTTTTCAGGAAATTTGCACGATCAGATTCTTTTGAAAATGCCAATGAATGTTCAATCATCACTGATTTTTTTTGACCTCCGCCGGCTTGCAAAATTCTTTCCACCTGGATTCTACTCTTCAATCTCATCAACTCAGGTTCTGAAGGATATAAAACAGTGAGATAATTGTCCCATTTTTTATCTTCCTTGGCCTGACTCAACCATTGGTATGTAGGAAATTTTTCCATCGCCTTGTACATAGCCTTGATATACCCAATGGTATCAGGTGCATAAAAATAAAACTCACGCAAACCGCGCTGGGTGAACCTTCCCACAAAAAGGGCACCTGTTTCTTTGGCCAATTCTCCCACCAATGATTCCTCCATTTTCAATAATACCTCATATTCCTCTGGATATGGCATCCCCCTGGTATCGGGTTCGAGTAAAGTAGTTCTGAAAATGATGGCAAAGGGCCTTTCCTTGATAGGAGCAAATTTAAAAAGTCCCAGATCCACATTGATTGAAACAGGCTTTCCATTCAGTGCAATCACATAGTTTTCCCAATCATGCTCCAGGGGTTGTGACATGGAGCTGAAAAAAGATATCAAAAAGACGAACAAGAAATATCTTCGCATAATCACAGAGTGGGTTAAAAAGTAAAGTAATTTCAATTCCTACAAACAAAGAAATAAATGCGAACTCTTGGGCAGATAATTAACGTTTTGGAAACAGTTGCTCCACTGCATTTGCAGGAGTCCTACGACAATAGTGGCTTGCTATATGGCAATCCGGAGATGAAAATACATTTGGCCATCATTGCACTAGACCTGACCCACGATGTGATGAATGAAGCTATGGAAATGGGAGCAAACATGATCATTGTGCATCATCCCCCTGTTTTCAAGGCCATGAAACGCTTTGTACATCAAGATCCTACATCTCAACTCATCATCACAGCAATCAGAAAGGATATTGCCATTTATAGCTGTCATACCAACCTAGACAATGTACTCTGGGGTGTGAATGGAGAAATAGCAAGAAGAATTGGATTGCAAAATGTCAGGGTACTTTCACCCATGTCAAATACCCATCAAAAGCTGGTCACTTTTGTTCCGCATGAACAATTGTCGCAGGTACAAAATGCCATTTTTGAAGCAGGTGCAGGTGCTATTGGAAATTACAATGAATGTAGTTTTACTTCAACCGGGAATGGAACCTTCAAAGCCCTGCCCGGGGCTGATCCATTTGTAGGTGAGCAGGGAATAAGACATACAGAGCCAGAAACAAAGTTGGAAATGATTTTCCCTGTTCACTTGAAAAATGATATCATCAGGGCCCTTGAGCTAAGTCACCCCTATGAAACAGTGGCATTTGATATCATGAATCTCGAAAATCATTTCAATGAGTTGGGTGCAGGAATTATAGGTGATTTACTGGAACCGGTTGAAGGAAAAACATTTTTAGAAAATATCAAAACAATATTTTCAACCGGAGTTATCCGATACAGTGGGGCCATTGAAAAGACCATTCAAAAAGTGGCCATATGCGGAGGATCAGGTAAAGCATTGATAAACAACGCATTAAAACACAAAGCAGATGTTTTTTTAACGGCAGATCTGGGATATCACGACTTTTTCCTTCCAGAAAACAGGATGTTATTAGCCGACATGGGGCATTATGAGAGTGAACAATTTACCTCAGATCTCTTGGTTTCTATTCTAAACGAAAAAATCCCTAACTTTGCCGTCCTTAAATCTGGTATTAATACCAATCCAGTCAACTATCATACTTAACGAAATATGGCTACCGTAAAAGAATACTCAGTTGAAGAGAAGCTCGCTTCCCTCTACAATCTTCAAAAGTTCGAAAGCAAACTAGATGAAATTGCTGTTTTGAAAGGTGAACTTCCGATCGAAGTACGTGACCTTGAAGATGAAATCCAGGGCTTGCATGCCCGGGAAACCAGGATCGAAGAAGAGATCAATGGTATCAATGAATTCATCAATCAAAAGAAATTGTTGATTGAACAATCCAACGACCTGATCAAGAAATATGAGAAGCAAAGCGATAATGTGAAGAACAGTCGCGAATACGAAGCCATTACCAAAGAATTGGAAATGCAAACCCTCGAAGTCCGTCTTGCTGAAAGGCATATCAAAGATGCGAATGAAGAGATTTCTGACAAGGCAAGGGTACTTGATACCGCAAAAAAGAATATTGCCAATAAAGAGGCAAATCTGAAAGTGAAGAAAGGCGAACTCGACAAAATCATTGCCGAAACAGAGAAAGAAGAAACAGAACAAAGAGTACTAGCTGAAAAAGCACGTGCAGCAGTTGATCCAAGACTGCTTGCATCATTCGATAGGATCAGAAACAACTACCGCAATGGTTTGGCAGTAGTTTCTGTAATTCGTGATGCATGTGGAGGTTGCTTCAATGCCATCCCACCACAACGCCAAAGCGAAATTCGTCAGCACAAAAAAATCATTGTTTGTGAGAACTGTGGACGTGTGTTGGTTGACGAAGAAACAGCATCAAAATAATCAATAACCCATTTTCGATAATCGATTGTCGAAAACCTAAAAATCAATAGAGCGATTCAGGAATCTGGATCGCTTATTTTTTTGATGGATGCTCCGCGGATGGATTCAAAGGCATGAACTGCTTCCATTTCACTTATTTTCGGAATACCAATCACATACATACAGAACAGTTGCATGTCCTGTTTCATGATATGGCAATTAAACTTCTTGATATTTTTCAATACATCATTGGTGATGGTATAATCAAATTGAATTTCATATTTGACTTCAATGGGCAAACGTTGAATCGGACTCAACTGCAATGCAAAAGATGCAGCCGTCTTATATGCATTGATCAGACCAGGAACACCCAACAAGGTGCCACCAAAATAACGGACAACTATCACACAAACATTGGTAACTCCTTTTGAGTCAATTTGGCCAAGAATAGGTCTGCCTGCAGTTCCAGATGGTTCACCAGCATCCGAAACACGAAAAGTCATTCCATCTGCACCAATCCGATATGCAAAACAATAATGTGAAGCTTTGGGATGCTCTTTTTTCATTTGCTGCAGAACTTCCTTAAATGCATCAATGCTATATACGGGAAATGTATATGCGATGAATTTACTTCCACGGTCTGTAAATTCTGCTACTGCTGACTTTTCTATGGTTTGATAATAAAAGGGGTCTGCCATGACTTTTCATTTTCCACCCACGGATGATTTTACATCTTAAATCAATTTAATTGAATCGATGCCATCAATTGGGAAGTGCGCAAAGTTAATTGTTTTACATTTGGGTTGTGGGTATAAAAGAAGCATATCAATCACTTGCAGAGTCCATTCATCCTTTATACGATTTAAGGGAAGCGCGAAACATCGCAGATTTGGTCATGGAAAAACTTACTGGATGGGAAAGATCAAAAAGAATCGTCCATGCAGATTTGCAAATGACAGAAGATCAACAAACCAAATTTGACCAATTTAAATATGAATTGCTCCATGGAAGACCAGTCCAATACGTTTTACGAGAAGCATGGTTTTATGGATTTCCATTTTATGTAGATGAACATGTATTGATACCTCGTCCAGAAACTGAGGAGTTGGTTGATCTGATTAGAAAAGAACAAGAAGTGCGACTAAAATTGCATGAAAAGAAAAACATATTGGACATCGGTACAGGCAGTGGATGTATTGCCATTTCATTGAAAAAAACATTTCCGGATTGGGAAATTTGGGCCATTGATGATAGCGAATCAGCACTCGAAATAGCCAGAAAAAATGCATCTGCATTACAGGTGGAATTGCATTTCAACAGAATCAATATCCTCCACCCCAATGTAGATCATCAGCTGCCTCCATTTGATATAATCGTGAGCAATCCTCCTTATATCCCAGAAATTGACAAACAGGAAATGGCCAAACATGTATTGGATTATGAACCACATCAGGCACTGTTTGTCACAAACAATGATCCATTGCAATTCTATAAATCGATTATCAAATTTACAGAAGAGCATCTGATGAGAGGAGGCAATCTTTATTTCGAAACACATTCCTCATATGCACATCAAGTTGCAGCATTGATGGAAGAAAATTTGTTTGAAGAAATTGAAGTATGCAAAGATTTACAAGGACTTGATCGCATCGTGAAAGGACGCAGACCCGGCGCCTCTCTTTAAAATTTGTTTTAAAATCCTTGTACCCTGTGCCTGGCTGTATCTTAATTTTTCTCCACCGACAACACCGTCTTTGCACCCAATTCTTTTGCAATACGCATGACACCAACAACAGATTCAATATCAACAGTCTTATCTGCATTGATTACGATGGTGGGAATTTCGGTCTTTTCTTTGCTGATGGCGGGTTGCAGCATGGACTTCAATGAATCAAACGGAACTGGCGTTGTACCTACATAAAATTGTTTATTGGCATCGATGGATACAACCACATTTTGTTTTGCCTTGGTGTCGCCCTGTGATTTAGGCTGTGAAAGCTTGATTACATTAGGATTTGCAAGGGTTGATACAATCAGAAAGAACATGAGAAGTATGAATAAAATATCATTCAGGGCTTCTGTAAAAACCTCTGCTTCTCCTTTATATTTTTTTCTGATTTGCATGAATGATTATCGAGTAGGTTCTTGAAGAATATCTAAAAAATCAGCAGCAGCCGTTTCCATTTTGTTTGCAGTTTTGTCAATCTGTGTATGCAAATAGCTATAAGCCAGAAAGGATACCAATCCAACCAACAAACCAGAAATGGAAGTCACCAACTTCACATACAATCCGCCTGCAATGGTATTCAATACAAATTCGCCTGTTGTATTGATATCAAAAAACAACTGCATCAATCCCGCCAAGGTTCCCACGAAACCAAAGATGGGCGCGGCTCTTGAGATCACACTCAACACACTGAGGTTTCTTTCCAGATTATACATTTCCAAGCGTGCGATATTTTCCATGCTGCGTTCAATGGCATCAATGGGTTTTCCAACACGTTGAATTCCTTTATCAATGATTCGTGCAACAGGATTATCCGTATTACGTGTCATCGCCCTGGCTGCAGCCACATTGCCGTTGACGATATGATCACGGATGATGCGCATGAAATTATCATCAATCTTACCCGCCTTGCGGATAGCAATATATCGTTCGAAGAAGAAAAAGATTGCCATCACAAAAAGCAAACCCAATGGAATCATAATTGTTCCACCCGATTGAAGTACATCCCACAAATGCATGGCCTTTGAAGTGGCTGCATTTGCATTACCCGTAGTTTGGGGCGGCGTAGCAACTTGCAAGAGTTGAAATATCATAGACAAAGTTTGAACAAATTTAATGAGAAAACATTCTTAAAGCCTTTTGCACTACATGAAGATGCAACTTTAATTATTAATGAGATGATAAAGTTGTTTACTACGACTTACGTTCCCATAGCTTCACAAGTTCAATGAGCATGTCAACCGACTTTTCCATATCCTGAACACTCACAAATTCATGCTTGGAATGGAGCGCCATTTCGCCTGTGAAGAGATTTGGGCAAGGCAATCCCATAAACGAAAATCTCGATCCATCTGTTCCACCCCGTACAGGATTACTTATTGGATTGATTCCTGCAGCAATGATTGCTTCCTTTGCAAAATCAACCACTTGGGGATGTTCATCCAATATTTCACGCATATTTCGATATTGCTCTTTAACCTTGAATTCATAGGTTGCCGAAGGATATTTAGATATCACTGTTTTTAACATCCCGTGGAGTCGCTCTTCGTATTCATTCAATTTATAAGTATCAAAATCACGGATGATGAATTTCACACTTGCTGATTCGGCACCACCTTTGATATCCGTAGGATGTACAAAACCTGTCCGTCCTTCTGTTACTTCTGGCGCCCATTCAGTTGCAGGAAGTGCAGCAACAAATTCAGAAACGATCTTAATCGCATTCACCAGCTTCCCTTTGGCACTACCGGGGTGAGCAATCACACCATGTACAATCACTTCAACCCCATCTGCTGAAAAAGTTTCAAACTCCAAAGAACCAAGTTCGGATCCATCTAATGTATATCCGAAATCAGCACCTAGTTTTTGCATATCCACATGTTCCACTCCCCTTCCTACCTCTTCATCAGGTGTAAATAAAATGCGAATCTTACCATGCTGTATGGATGGATCTTTGATCAGTGTATCTGCAAGTTCCATGATCACAGCCACACCTGCTTTATCATCTGCCCCGAGTAAGGTTAGTCCACTCGCAGTAATAATGTCATCCCCAATTTTTTCTGACAAATATGGATGTTCCTTTACTGAAATGATTTGTGTGGGATCATCTGGAAGAACAATGTCTTGTCCCGCATAAGCCTTATGCAGTATAGGTTTCACGTTCATGCCACTGCAATCAGGAGCAGTGTCTACATGGGAGCACAAACAGATCACAGGAACGTTTTTTTGTGTTGTGGCAGGAATGGTAGCGTATACATAACCCCATTCATCCATATGTGCATCTGTGATACCCATCTCAATGAGTTCTTGAGCAAGTTTACGAGACAGGTCTTTTTGTTTTTCAGTAGAGGGAAAACTTTCACTTTCAGGATCACTTTGTGTGTCTATCTGCACATATCGCATGAAGCGTTCAACGAGCTGTTTCATTTCTTGATTTGATTGTAAATTGCTAAATTTATCAAAACAATCATCATGAAACGCACACTAATTGCAACAATTGTAGCAGCTATCATTTTATTCGTCTGGCAGTTCATGTCACAGGCAGCATTGGACCTCCACAAAGCTGAGCACCAATACACTCCTCACCAAGACACGATACTCAGTGTATTGGCAAGTGCAGGATTGAAAACTGGCAAATATGCCATACCGCTTGCGGATCCTTCATTGGGAGCTGAGGCGCAGATGAAATGTGCAGCGGATAATGTGGGTAAGCCATCCGCCGTCATTAATTATACTACATCGTCTAAAAACGACATGGGTATGAATATCCTCAGAGGTTTGTTGGTAAATATACTCATTATGTATCTTTTCATTTCCTTGTTGAGCAAGGCAAATATCACTGGATTCAAAACCATTCTATCTGTTTCGCTGACAGTTGGATTGATCGGTTTCTTCAATCATGCATATACCAATTATATCTGGTATCACGGCACAGACATTTTCATGGATTTGCTGGATGCATTGTTGGGATGGGGTTTTGTAGGGTTGTGGTTGGGGAAATACCTTAAATGAAGAGTGAAAAAAGAAGAGTGAAAAATGAAGAATTGGCTATTCCGCTCTTCATTTTTCATTCTTCATTCTTCATTTAAATCTGTGTCCTCTCAAGAAAGCATCCACCTCCATTCGTTTTTTCCCTTCCAGTTGGAGTTCGAGGATATTGACCCAACCATCTGCTGCAGCGAATTGGAGGAATGATTTTCCATCTGTTTTGTATTCTCCTGGAGAGAGATTGGGTTCTGTATTGACATATGAAGCTTTGTAAATCTTCAGCAACTTGCCATCCAATTGCGTGAATGCTGCTGGGTAAGGTGATAATCCACGGATAAGATTAAATATTTTTTTAGCTGGCAAATTCCAATCGATACGCGAGGTATCTGTATGCAACTTAGGTGCAGACGGGATTTCATCCATGGCTGTTTGACTCAGTTGTATCTGCGGTTTTGGCATCAAGGTGTTGGAACAATATTGTTCAAGTGTTTGATGAATCAGGTTTGCACCGATTTCCTTCATGATGTCATGCAATTCCCCGGCCTTCATGGAATCTGTAATGGGGATGATTTCCTGCATCAACACATCTCCCGTATCAATCTCATGTTTCAATTTGAATGTAGTTACACCTGTTTCTGTTTCACCGTTTATAATTGCCCAATTGATGGGGGCTGCGCCACGGTATTTGGGGAGTACAGATCCATGCAAATTGATGGTGCCCATGGGTGGCATATTCCAAACCATTTCAGGCAACATACGAAATGCCACAACGATTTGTACATCGGCATTGAGCGATTTCAGCTCATCGATAAACACCGGGTCTTTCAGTTTGATTGGTTGCAAAACATGCAATCCATGTTCCACTGCATATTTCTTTACTGCACTTTGAGAGAGCTGCATGCCCCTGCCAGCGGGCTTATCGGGCGCTGTAATCACACCAACTATGTTACATCCCTCCAGAACAAGTTTGTCGAGTGTAGCAACTGCAAACTCCGGCGTACCCATGAAAACAATACGGCAATCTTTTAAAGTAGGCATGAAACAAAAATACATTAAACAAGGCACAAGGCACAGAACAAAAGGTACAGGGCACAAGGAACAGGGCACAAGGAACAGCCAATGTAAAAATTCAACTGAATTGAATTATTTCCGTACACAAACTCGTGCCCTGTGCCTTGTGCCCTGTGCCTCGTGCCCTGTGCCTCGTTCCCTGTGCCTTGTGCCCTGTGCCTCGTGCCCTGTGCCTTGTGCCTACCTATAAATCAAATACTTCCTCCGTATTAACTTAAACTCTGTTAATTCAGGCTCCCAGGATTTGCGGATATTTTCTTCAGACTCTCCAGCGATGATTTGAAGCATTAATTCCTCATTGCCCGCCAGCTTATTAAAGAAAGAAGCTTTCATGTCGCCAGACTTAGGCATGATGAAAAAATGTTCTTTGTCGGGGAAGAGTTTATAGGCATTGATCAAATACGACAATTGAATTCGGTTGTTTACTTTTTTTCTGACTTCATTGGGTTCAGCAGAAAGATTCCATCCATAGCACTTTTGATTCACCAACTTGGGAGCGGTTGCTCCTGGCATGGAAACAGGCGTGAATGAAAACAAATTAGAAGGGAGGGAGGGATGTCCAAAATATTGGAAGGGTTTCTTTGTTCCCCTACCTTCGCTCAATACCGTTCCTTCAAAGAAGCAGGTAGAAGGATACCAAAGAATGGCAGACATATCTGGTAAATTGGGTGAAGGTTTAACAGGCAGGGAATACACTGAATTATGGGAATAGCCACTGCATGGAATTACTTGTAAAAGATCCTTTCCTTTTCTTTTCAGACTATCATAGGTGTTGACAGCATTATCCTTCAACCATTTTTCACCAATCAACATTTTTGCATATTCTCCGATGGTCATGCCATACACCACAGGTATAGGTTGCATTCCAACATGAGAATGAAATTCTTTGTTCAACACAGGCCCATCTACATAATGTCCATTGGGATTGGGTCTGTCTAGGATAAGTATTTTTTTCTTCATAGGCAGAACTGCATTCATCAAATCTTCCAGCGATGAAATATAGGTGTAGAAACGGGTTCCCACATCCTGAATATCAAATATTACCATATCAATTCCTGCAAGATCTTCTGCTGATGGGGCTTGTTTTACACCATATAATGAAATAACAGGAATGCCTGTTTTTGCATCCACCTGATTGCCTACCTTTTCACCGGCATCAGCCGTTCCTCGAAAACCATGTTCCGGGCCAAAGATTACCTTTACTTGAATACCTCTTGAAAGGAGGGTATCCAACACATGCGTGTTACCCACCATGGAAGTCTGATTGGCAAACAATGCCACATGCTTTCCCTTGAGTATCGGAAGATAGAGGTCAAGTCGATTTGCTCCAGGCGCAATTTTTTGTGCCTGCATACCAACTGATATCAATAGAAAAAAGAACGTATACAAGCGAAATTTTGACATTGCTTTAGAGATTATTTTACTTAAAAATAAAAGATTAAAGCTAGTTTTGCAGAACTTTTCTTCTGTATTTTCTTTCCTCAATGAGCGTCGGTTCATTTACAGGTGAGCCGATCAGTTCAAAAGATCATCACTAAAAAAAACAGTATGCAAGTAAAACAAGGCGACGTAGTAAGAGTGCATTATACAGGCACTTTGCTCGACGGTACTCAATTCGACAGCTCAGTGGGAAGAAATCCATTGGAGTTTAAAGTAGGCGCAGGACAAATGATCAAAGGCTTTGATGCCGGTGTGGTTGGAATGGCCCTGGGTGAAAAGAAAACAATTCAGATTGACCCAGACCATGGATATGGACAAAAAGATCCTGAAGCAATCATTGAATTCCCTGCTTCCAATGTTCCGGAAGGAATGACGTTGGAAATAGGACAACAACTCAACCTTCAAAACCAATACGGACAGCCTGTTCCAGTGGTTGTGCTTGAAGTGAAAGAAGATGTAATCATCATGGATGCGAATCATTTCCTTGCCGGAAAGGACCTCGTATTTGACGTAGAGATTGTTGAAATTGTAGGCTAACTCATTTCCAGATTTTATAGCACCACCTCAGGAGTTTTCCGTTGAAATCAAATGGGGTGGTTGCTTCTGTTATTTCCTCCACATTTCCGTGGATCAATTCCTTGTTCAGCACAAATTTTCGTGCATTGGTGCTGAAATACAAAACTCCTCCTTCATTCAGTTTTTTAAGACAATTGTTGATGAGATCATCATGCATCTGTTGTATGTCAAACACCTCTTTCATGGCCTTGCTATTGCTGAATGTAGGCGGATCCAGCACAATGATGTCAAATTTTTCTTCCATCTGAGGGATGTACTGTAACACATCAGCACGTTCAAAAACATATTGATTTCCTGTAAATCCATTGAGCTCCATATTGCTTCTCGCCCAGTTCAAATACGTGTTCGAAAGATCCACGGAGACAACCCTGGAAGCCCCGCCCGCAGACGCATACACAGAAAAAGAACCTGTATAGCAAAATAGGTTTAATACAGATTTTCCTGCAGATTGTTTTCTGACCATATGTCGTGTAAGACGATGATCGATAAACAAACCTGTATCCAAATAGTCGGTTAGATTTATTAAAAATTTCAATCCCCCTTCTTCCACTTCGATAAACTCTTTCTCATCAGCTGTTTTCTGGTATTGATCGGCCCTGCTCTCTTTTCTTTTCCTTTCTTTCAAATGAATCTGATCCACAGTTTTACTCAGCACTTTCATCACCAACTCCAGACTTTGGTTCAACCATTGTTCATATGCTTCTTCAGATAAATGATGGTTGCTTCGGTATTCAGTGACTTGAATATGTGTTCCATAAATATCGATGATGAGCGGAAATTCAGGAAGATCACGATCATACAACCTGTAACAGCTCACCTGCTGCTGCCTGGCCTTCTGCTTCAAGATACGATCAACCTTGCGCAACCTGTTTTCAAACATGATCAATTTATCTTCCAGCATCGGTTTATTGTATTTGAATTCCCTTATCAACGGTTATGGTAACAAAGGTCGCATTCCTTAAGCTACATTGTACCTACCTTTGCAAAAAATAATACTACATGAAGAATCTTCTGTTGATACTGTCAATTTTTGTTTTTGCCTGTAACTCAAATGGCCAACAAACAGGCACATTACCGCCTGCTGAATTTGCGAATGCCATTGCAAAACCGAATATACAAATCCTCGATGTTCGCACAGCTGCTGAATATCAGAGTGGACATATCAAAGGATCTTTGCAAGCAAACTGGCTGGATGCAACTGAATTTCAGAGCCGA
Source organism: Chitinophagaceae bacterium (assembly GCA_947447005.1). Classification (GTDB taxonomy): domain Bacteria; phylum Bacteroidota; class Bacteroidia; order Chitinophagales; family Chitinophagaceae; genus Pollutibacter. Next base: position 34,794 of record CANFHO010000005.1, on the reverse strand, counting down.
ACATCCCATCTGGATAAAAACAAACCAGTATATGTATACTGTTTAAGTGGCGGAAGGAGCGGCGCTGCTGCCCAATTCTTAAGTCAACAAGGATATCAAACAACGAACATGACTGGTGGGATGAATGCATGGAAACGTGAGAATATGCCTGTTGAAGGCATTGACCCGAATGCGAAACCAACCTCTTTGGCAACTTATAACAGCATGCTGGCAAGTGGAGATATTGTGTTGGTTGACTTTGGAGCTGTATGGTGTCCTCCATGTGTAAAAATGGAGCCAGTGTTACAAGCATTCGTGAATGACAATAAAAGCAAGCTTACGTTAATTAAAATGGATGGAGGATTGGAAACGGAGTTGATGAAATCGCTCAATGTAGAAGCCCTGCCTACTTTTATCCTCTACAAAAAGGGTGTAGAAGTCAAAAGAAAACAGGGCCTCGTAACAAAGGAGGAATTCACCTCCTGGTTGAAATAATTATTTCTTTGCTTGTTGCATGGCATTGGTGCCTCCACCACCACCGCGTGGAGAGCCAAGTCCGCTGATGCCGGAAGCAGCTTTGAACAATTGGAATTTGCTTGGCATTTCCTTCACAGGCCACATGCCATTGGTTTCATTGATATCCGCAGTTTCACGCATAGGGTCTAAACGAATGGATGCAACTTCCTTGTCTTTGAGAAACAACTTGGTCACTTTCTTTTCATTCAACCTCCAAATGGTTACAGGAATCTTGTCTACCTCTTTTGAGCCGTCTTTAAACGTCCACTCAACAAAGATTGGCATTACCATTCCGCCCAGATTACTGAAACTGAGTTCATAAAGGTTTTTGTCTTGCCATTTAGAGAGGTTTTCTTTATCAGAACTGGCCTCTTGTTGGCGTTGCGCAGCAGCCTGCATCATACCTGCATCTGCTCCCCTGTTGTAGTAATAAAAATCACGCAATGTAGTATCTGTATCTGTATAGTAACTGATGCTCTTATCCGCTTTGTTTCTCAATTTGCTGATGGTTTCAAATTCTGCAGATTTGAATGAAGCTGCATTCTTTGCAGCATCAGCCTTGAACCATTTTACATCATCCAAAGAAATATCCACTGGATCTGTACCATAATACCATCCTCTCCAGAACCAATCGAGATCAATTGCACTTGCATCTTCCAAAGTTCTGAACAGATCTGCAGGAGTAGGATGCTTGAATGCCCAACGCTTTGCATATTCACCGAATGCATAATCGAACAAATCCCTACCCATGATGGTTTCACGAAGAATATTCAAGCCGGTGGCCGCTTTTGCATATGCATTTGAACCTACATTGGCTACGTTATCGCCTTTTGTCATGATAGGCTCCAACAAATCTTTCGGCAACTTCATGTAATCGGTAATCAGGTGGGCTGGACCTCTTCTGGAAGGATAATTGTTATCAAACTCTTGTTCAGCAAGGAATTGGCAGAAGGTATTCAATCCTTCATCCATCCACCAGTATTGCCTTTCATCTGAATTCACAATCATCGGGAAGAAGTTATGTCCCACTTCATGAATGATTACACCAATGGCACCATATTTGGTAGATTCACTATAGGTACCATCTTTTTCAGCCCTGCCATAGTTCATGGCCAGCATAGGATATTCCATCCCAATCGATGCTTCAACAGATTGAGCAACAGGATAAGGATATGGAATGGTGTATTTTGAATATACCTTGATCGTATGAGCAACTGCTTTGGTAGAATATTTTTTATAGATTGGATATGCTTCTTTACCGTAGAAGCTCATGCACATCACTTTCTTTCCATCAATGTTAACCGGCAATGCATCCCACACCAATCGGCGTGATGAGTTGAAGGCAAAATCACGTACATTTTGTGCAGTGAACACCCAGGTTTTTTTACCCTTGGATTTTTCTTTCATGTTTTCCAACGCTTCATTCAGGGTAACAACTTCAATGGGCTCTGTAGCAGTTTGTGCCTGGTTCCATCTACCCAACTGGGCAGCGGTTAATACAGAAGATAGATTCTGACATTCGCCTGTGGCAGCCACGATATGATCTTCCGGAACAGTGATATTCACTTTAAAATTTCCGAATGTCAATGTGAATTCTGAACCACCTGAGAACTGCATGTTCTGCCAACCCTGGAAGTCGCTGTAAACGGCCATGCGCGGATACCATTGAGAAATGGAATAAAGGTTATTTCCATCTTCTGGGAACACTTCGTACCCACCTCTTCCGTAACGTGTAAGCTTATCAGGAATTTTATAATTCCAATTCACCTTAAACACGAATTTCTGACCAGGCTTCAATGCTACAGGAAGATCAATCCTAAGCATGGTTTGGTTGATAATATAAGGCAATGATTTTCCAGTGGCATCAGTTAGTGCAGTGATATTCAAACCATAACCCTTCATGTATTCCTTGGGGTTCATTTGCTGCAATTGCAAATCACTCATGCGTTCTCCCATGGTTGATTGCTTATCATATTGGTTGTTGCTTTCCGGATGATGAAAATTCTCATCCAATTGCAACCACAAATATGAAAGTTGATCAGGCGATTGATTGAAATACGTGATGGTTTCTGAACCGGTGATTACATTGGCGTCTTCGTTGAGATCAACATTGATGTCATAATCAGCACGTTGTTGCCAGTACTTGGACCCCGGAGCACCGCTTGCTGTTCTGTACTCATTGGGATCTGGCATAAGATAATCCAGTTGTTCAAATTTGTTACCATGGTTGGAACCAGGGTTACGCAATAGCTGCGCAAAACCAACAGCTGATCCCAATGCAAGTGCTACTGTCAGAAATACAATTTTTTTCATTGAAAATGATTTAGTGAATCAGATGAAACCTTTCGATGGCCATTTGCAAAGAGAGACAAAAAACGAAGGTGGAAAAAACCAAGACCCAATTTTTGTGAGAAAAGAGCCTAAACCTTTCGATCATCCATCCTGCATATAGCATAAACAATACTACGAAAATTTGGCCGCATTCCAAACCTAAATTGAAGCTAATCAGGCTTGTAGCAAGACTTTGTCCGCCAACCAGCATAAACCTGATGGCATTGGCATATCCCATTCCATGTACCAGTCCAAATACCAATGCAAGCAAATATTGCAGGTGTCCTTTTGTTTCATCATTACGCCGAATGAAATTAACAACAGAAGAGGCAATGATCGTACAAGGGATTGCAAATTCAACCAGGCTGTCTTTGAAACGAATGATATCAAGTGCACTGAGAAAAAGAGTAATGGCATGTCCAATTGTAAAAGCTGTTACCAATACCAAAACTTTCTTAAATGAGGAAAACGTATAAATCACACTCAACACGGAAATGAAATACAAATGGTCAAGGGCATCCCAACTCATGATATGCTCCCAGCCATGTTTGAAAAAAAAGATAAAATCGTTCATTGCCTGCTGTAGGTTGATAATTTAATCGCACTTTTGTTCCTATGACAAGATCGGCATTTTTTTTGAGTCTGCTTCTACTCCCATGCATCATGGCATTTCACCCATTTTACATGGCTGTGGTAGAAGCGGAATACAAGACCAAAACGAAAGAGTTCGGTGTAAGCTGCAAGGTTTTCCCGGATGACATGGAGGAAGCGTTGGAGAAATTTTCAGGCAAGAAACCAGATATCAGAAGTGGAAATAAAAACGATATCAACAGATTATTTGAAAGCTATTTCAGCACACATCTCAAGGCGAGTATCAATGGAAAACGCATACCCCTTCACTATCTGGGATATGAGAACGAGCAAGAAGCAACATTCATCTATTTCAATTTGACAAATATTGCCCCTCCCAAAAGCATCGGACTATTCTGCGATATCATGTATGAATACAAGGAAGAACAGGCCAATATCATTCACTTGATTGTAGATGGAAAGCGAAAAAGCTTCAAGGCAACAGCACCTCAAAAAGAGGTTCTGTTCTAACTTTTACTCCTTCACTCCCTGCCTCCTTGCCTCTTTGCCTTACTATTGCCTACTGCCTATTCCCTACTGCCTAATTACATTCACTTCTTCGCATTCGCCACAGCCACCGCCCTGATTGTATCTGCAGCAAATGACATAAACGCCTGCTTACTGATTTGATCCTCTCCCATCATTACTGGCAATCCTTTATCTCCACCCTCTCTGATGCCTTGAACCAATGGTATTTGTCCCAGGAAATTCAAATCAAACTGATCCGCCAGGTTCTTTCCGCCATCCTTTCCAAAGATGTAATATTTATTCTCGGGAAGCTCCTCTGGTGTAAACCACGCCATGTTCTCTACGAGCCCGATAATGGGCACATTGATTTGTGCCTGACCGAACATAGCAATGGCCTTCTTGGCATCTGCCAAGGCAACCTCTTGAGGTGTGGTGACTACCACAGCGCCTGTAACAGGGATGGTCTGTATTAAAGTTAAATGAATATCACCTGTGCCTGGTGGCATATCGATTACCAAATAATCCAATTCTCCCCAATGTACATCAGTTACAAATTGACGAATGGCACTGCTGGCCATCGGGCCACGCCATACCACTGCACTTTTTTCATCCACCAACAAACCAATGCTAATCAATTTAATTCCATACTGTTCCAATGGTACGATCTTCTCTTTTCCTTCCACTTCCATCATCAACGGACGCTGACCGCGAACACCAAACATAATAGGTACACTTGGGCCATAAATATCCGCATCCATCAAGCCTACCTTGGCACCTTGTTGCGACAAAGCAAGTGAAAGGTTGGCAGCTACAGTTGACTTACCAACGCCACCCTTTCCGCTGATTACCGTGATAATATTCTTTACACCTGGCAATACATTTCCAATATCACTTCTCAACGAAGTTGTATTTGACGTGAACTGGACATTCACATCCAAATCTGCGCCCATATGTGTATGAATGGCATGAATACAATCCCGCTTAATCAATTCCTTCATCGGACAAGCAGGGGTTGTTAATTCTATGATGAAAGACACCCTGCTTTCATCCACTACAATGTCTTTTACCATGTTCAAGGTGACCAGGTCTTTCTTCAAATCAGGCTCCTGAACAGTCGACAAAGCCTTCAAAACATCTTCTCTTACCATAAATATGAAATGTTAAATATTATGTGTGATGCAAAAATAACCAATCATTACCGACTTTGATAATCAAAAAGATGCCCTTAATTTGTGCAAGAATACGTGACGATGAAGAAACTGCTCATTTTTGCCTTTTTGATTGCTGCATTCCGACCTCAAACGGCTCATGCTCAATTTGAGACTTTCAAGGATTCTGTAGTACAATTGTATGGTGTTGTGATGACAGCAGACAGCCTGCGTGGGCTTCCCGCTGTAAGTATTGTTGTGAAAGGAACAGGCAGAGGAACACTTTCAAGTCCTCAGGGTGTTTTTTCGATCGTTGTCATAAAAGGTGATGAAATTGAATTCAGCTGTATAGGTTTTAAAGATAAAATCACTAAAATCCCTACAGACCTTGTTGGGAATCAATTTAGTATTATTCAATTGATGGTGAACGACACCACATATCTTCCTGCCGCCATCATCAAACCAAGGCCCAGCAGGGAACAATTTGAAAGAGATTTTGTGTCGACTGAAGTCCCAGATGACAATATCGAATTGGCCAGAAAAAACACAGACATGGCTACCAGACGAATTTTGATGCAATCATTGCCAAAGGATGGTCGCGAGGCTGTAAATTTAAGTTTGGCAAAAAGTGCGCAAAAATATTATTACACTGGCCAGGCGCCACCCATGAACATCCTCAATCCATTTGCATGGGCGGAATTTATACGTTCATGGAAACGAGGAGACTACAAAAGAAAGTATTAAAACACCCATCATATGTCATCAGCCAACACCATTGCAGCCTTCTGTGGATCTAAAGAAGGTAAAAATCCTTTGTACATAAGAGACGCCTCATTGCTTGGGCAATTGATTGGGAACAACGGATTTGACCTTATTTACGGCGGATCTCAGTTTGGAATCATGGGTGCTGTTGCAAACAATGCATTGGCACATGGAGCAAAAGTAACTGGTGTACTACCTGAAGTGTTGATTTCATGGGAACAACAGCATGATGGCATCACAGAGTTGATCATTACAAAAGATATGCATGAACGCAAAAAACTTTTATTTGAAAAAGCTTCAGTGGGCATCATCTTACCAGGAGGTGTTGGTACATTGGATGAACTATTTGAAATGGTGACATGGAACCAATTGAGCATTCATGATAAAAAAATTTACATTCTGAATACCGATGGATTTTATAATCATTTGATTGCACACTTACAACGCATGGAGCAAGACGGCTTTCTATATGAACAAATATCTAACATGATTGCTGTATTTGATGAGCCAAATGCATTGATAGAAGATGTCAAATCAATGTTGAATTAAAACATCAGAAACTCGGACAAAAACTCTGTCGTCTATTGCCGTACAAGACATCATAGATACCATCATATTGCATAAACATTTCAGTAGCACCCCTATTGGTGTTGAAGTATTTTAAAGGGGAATTGGTGGCATCGTAACTGAACATAAACTTGAAGTTCTTCCATTGGTATCCTATCATAGGAATATAGGCATCAGAGGGTCTGAAATACATTCCCAGGATCAATTGCTGATCACTATTTCCCGTAATACTGTAATTCAAATGTATACCACCAACAAACTCTGAAGAAGAAGCTTGATTTGTGAGATATATGGATGGAGAAATGATCACATTTGAACTCACCTTCATCATTCCATCAATAAAAAAAATTGACCTTGGTGAGATTCGGTTGTTATAACTACTTGAAGATGCAAAAAAAGATTCTGTAGGTTTATTGATATGATGAATGCTTAAACCTCCGTGAAAATAAATATTGTCGGATGGAAAGACGGAATAATTCAAACCAGCCTGCATATCAAAGTATCCGATGGAGCTGTTTTGAAACACTTCCCCACTTGGCACATTGCCATCGAAGAATTTTCCATTCCATTGGTTATCGAATGTAAACTTAGAAATATTCAGTTGTTTACCAGCGTACCCTAAATTAAAACCTGCTGAAAGCAAACCAGTGTTTCCCAACATCTGATGATAAGCAACAGAAGTATAAATTTTAGTTGATTTTAAATTACCACTACCAGCAACATCTTGCAATATCAAACCACCCAATCCCATCCAACCTCCAGGAATTCGATCTCGTAAAAATTGTGCATCTCCCCAAATACTTGTGGTGGTATAAGGAATAGGAATCGTAGACCATTGATCACGATAGTTCATGCCAATGCGATAATCTGATGTTGGAATAAAACCAGTATTGGCAGGATTTGTTGAAAGAGGAGAATTGAAGAATTGTGAAAAATGAAGATCCTGCGCAAATACATTTCCCATGCTCATCCATAAGATAAACATGAAAAGTAATCCGTTGCTCATTGATCTTTGTTTTGTCATTCTATTTAAATCTTTTCAATTCAGTTTCTTGATTTCATTTTCCACTCCTCCTTGCCTCCTTGCCTCTTTGCCTATCATCTAATTAAAGTAATATCTCCTTTCTTCGTCACAGTACTGCCATCACCAAATGCAACAATCAAGGTATAAGCATATACATCCATGGGTTGCAACTCGCCCTTGAATTTTCCATCCCAGCCATAATATGGACTTGCAGACTCAAACATGAGTTGCCCCCATCGGTTATACACCCTGAAATTCATCTGAGCGATGCCAAACCCTCTCACATACACCTTATCATTGATTCCATCTCCGTTCGGTGTGAAAGCATTGGGAACATCAACAACATCACTGATGATAGCACCTACAGGATGACAAGTTGTATCAGTACATCCGAATTCAGATATAGCCACCAAACATGCATTAAAACTTCCTGTTTTTTGATACAAGTGTGTTGGAGTGATGGCACTTGAAGTATCATCATCCCCAAAATTCCATTCATATGTTTTGGCCCCACTGGATACATTGGTGAATTTAGTTGGGGTATTCTCCTGTGCTGGGTCGGGACTAACGCTGAAACTTGCTACTGGTTTGGGTTTCACAGAAATATTATATTTCAACGTATCCGCCCCATTACAAGTTGCAGGATCGATGGCAATTAGGGTAACTGTATAATCACCCAGTTGACTGTACAAATGAGCAGGAGGATTTGAACCTGTATATTTTGCAGAGCCATCGCCAAAATCCCAAATGAATGTTTGCCCTGCAACACTTGTATTGCTAAACTCAGCCAGGTGTGGTTTACATCCAACTCCAGGTGTTGAAAAATTAGCCTTCACCAATGGAGAAATGGAAATATTGAATTGATAAACATCAAATGCATTGCAAAATGTAGTATCATTCAAAATAAGTTTAACCTTATACGTTCCTGCGGCAGGGTATGTATGATCAACACCCAGCTTACCCATTTTAACAAGCGGTGAATTATCTCCAAAATCCCATACAAAAGAAGTATCTGTAAAGACTGTTCCTGTGGATGGAACTGAATTATTATTGAACCTGTATGCAAGGCTTAGGCAAGGAGGCAATTTTGCACCTGATGCCAAAATGATTGCCTTGTCTTTTCTTACACGAATCGTAACGTATGAAGTATCCGTTGTAATACAACGGGTTGGATCTGTAGAAACCAAGCGTGCTCTGAAGTTACCTGCAGTTGTGTAGGTATGACTTACTTCTGCAGTCGTTCCATTATAGATGGGTGAGCCATCCCCAAAATCCCATTGATACGATTTGCCAATATCCACTGTATCAGAAAAATCAACTTTTAATGGGAAACATCCAGATGTATCATGTGGGATTCCATCAATGGATGAAAGCGCTCCTGCCTTCACACCTTCAAATTCAAAATTGATTTTAAATGCGGCAAGATTACATTCTCCTGCAGTACCAGAACCAAGAGCCGCATTCACAGGTGCAACCACACCGGGTGTGATTATCATAGCACGTCTGATGGGGTCACGCGAACATATATTTGAACCGCCGCAATTGGAGCACACTGCCTGATATATGGCGCCTTTGCTATCAAACCTTGATGTACCGCCATCCACGTGATCGCCTTCCCCACCTTGTTGACCAAAAAATGATCCATACAATTGAGCAGCTGCATCCTTTTGCAAAACGAAGAAATAAAAATCCTTGTTGTCTGTATAATTTTGAATAGGACCACCAACAATAGGCAACCCAGTTGTTCCCACTGTTTTTTGATCAAAGGAACCTGTCATACATAAATTCAATCTTCCACCCCAACCAGAAACATAGACATTTTCACAACGATCCACTAAAAATGCAACAGGTGAAATATTAGGAACCAATGCAGCTGTTCCATATACAGTTGAATAAACAAAATCAGATAAATCAGGCTTCAGCTTTGCAATAAATTGTTTTGACCCTGCATTACTAAAGGATGCGTTCTTCACTGGCCATGAACCCAAACTGATTCCCATGATATATGGAAATCCTTTCTGATCAAATTGAACACCATAAACGATATCTGTTTGTGAGGTGCCCAGGTAGGTAGATTTTTGCAAAACACCAGCATTGTTTAATACTGTAACAAACCCATCGATACCACCCAATAAAGATCCACTGATCACTCCGGTTTTATTTCCCTGCAAATCGGTACTTTTAGTTGCACCGCCCACGTATAAATCATTTGTCAGCGGATTTAAGGAAAGTACAAATGCCCCATCATCATCATTTCCTCCAATGATTGCACTGTAATAAATAGTTGATAAATCCGGGGAGAATTTCATGACAACTCCATCTTGCAGACTACCATAATTTGTAGTTGTATTGCGCTTGGGAAAATCTTTTGATTGTGTACAAGAGGCGATGTATATATTGTTTGATTTATCCAAAATGACTTCACTTCTGGCATTGTCGCCATAATTGTATAACAGAGATTTACCTGTAGGGCTGATACTTGGATCAATATTAGCACCATCCACTCCTGATCCTCCAACAACAACACTTCCTATCAATGATTTTCCATCTGCAGATAACTTTGTAACAAATATATCCGTGTTACCCAACACGCCTACTTTATTACCATTGACTACTGGAAAATTGGATGATGTTGTTCTTCCCAAAATAACTGCATTGCCTTGTGGATCAACATAAATGCTATGAGGGAATTCATCTCCACTTCCGCCCAAATATGTAGAGAATATTCTGCTTTTGCCATCAGGGCTGAATCGGGTAAGACCAATATCAATTCCACGAATGGTGCCGATACCTGTTCCGCCATTGAATGTAGCTTGGAAAGCTCCCAATGTTATTGGATATCCTGTGGCAAACACAATTCCCCCGGCATATAAACTTCCATCTGGTCCGGGTGCTGCTGTATATCCCCAATTACTGCTCTTACTTCCAGTATATGTGGAAAAAACCAAGACAGGATCAATGACCAGATCTGCACGTGAATCATATCCAATTAACTTGAATCTTACTTGATCACCTAAAAGATCATACGAACACTTCACTTCTTTCTTTAGTCCATTGATTACCTGGTATGCATATGGAATCAATTCCTTTGCATCTCCCACAGAGGTCTTAATAATCAATTGTCCTTCTTTCATACTTAATTTATCAACACCTTCATACTTCATGACAATTTTCGAGGGAGAAGATCCTGCATGGACAATCAAATCATATTTAAGTTTATCGCCATTGGAATAATACCGTACATCAATTCCAGCGTAAAGGTCTTTTTGAAGCACGGCTCCATAACTTTTCACATCTGTTTTCCATGTTTTTTTATCGTCGCCAATAAAATAATTGGCAACTTCGCCTGTTGGCTTTTCAGATACAAATTGTGAAGATGCATCAGTACCCAAAAAGTTCATTGTGTAGGCATGTGATCTAATCACAATATTTTCACCTGGGGTATTTCCCATTTGATCACCTCGGTTCAAACCATTCTGTGAAACCTCTCCATGTGCATGTGTGTATTCCAAAAATGAAGCCTGATCATCCGGATGATTTTTCAAAACAGTAATCCCGTTAGATCGTATAAAAACAGTTCCATTTCCAATGGTGGTTTTATAACTGAAATCTTCTTTCCACTGTCCTTTGTTTTCAGTAAAATCCAGTGCATAATAAGACTGCGCATGCATACTTTCTGTGTATAACAGCCCTATAAAAAAAAGCAATATGATTACGTGCCTTTGCATGATTCAGGATGGCAGACTAAAGTAAGATATATTATGTATACGCCTTGTTAATATGTTCGATTAAACATGTTTTAGTATTCCTCCTAAAAAAAACAAAAAAAATGTACCTCATTAGAGACTGATAGTCAACGCATTACAGCTATACAACATTGTATCTGTCACCTAAATTTGAATTATATTCATTTTTTGGTGTTTTTTAGTAAACTTTGAAGTAAGATTTACATCTCAAAAGGTGTTAATAACCATTGATTTTTAAGTCATCTCAAACCCGTACCCTTATGTCAAAGAATAGTCATTTATGCCAAGGCATAAAATCAATTTCATTTTTGGGAATCCTGTTATTTTCATTTTCAAAGATGAAAGCCCAACTTCCTTATGAATATGGATTCTCTATTGGTTCAATGAAATATGATGGGGATGTTGGAAGCGTAAATGGTTCTGGGTTTTCTGCATATCTGAACAATGCCTCCAAATCAAAAATAACTGGTAGTTTGTATCTTGGCTACAGACCTTTTGAATTTATCACGCTAAGAACTTCTGCAACAATTGGATCAATTGAAGCTTCAGATGCCTTGCTTCATGGCGACGATCCTTCATCACAAGCCAGAAAAACCAGGAATATTCATTTCAAATCCATCATTGCAGAGTTGGCTTTAACCAGTGAAATATATCCAACAGTTTTATTTGATAGATCCCCCCTTGATGTTGCTGGAAAATTACGCCCATATATTACCATTGGAGTTGCTGGATTCCATTTTAATCCCAAAGGCATATATCTCAATCAATATGGTTCAGAAAAATGGGTAGCCCTTAAACCACTGCGAACAGAGGGACAGGGGATGCCCACTCATCCTGATCGAAAAGAATATAGTTTAAATCAAAGATCAACTCCAATCGGACTGGGAATAAAATACTTTGTAAATCAAAGAACAAGTATATCCATTGAAATAACAAATCGATTTACAAAAACAGATTACATGGATGATGTAAGCACAAAGTATATCGACAATGCTGATTTTGATACCTATTTTGGTGCAGGTACTGAGATGGCGCAAATGGCAAAACAACTTGCTAATTTTCCAACCTATAAAAATGGCGGTGCATATGTAAATGGTTATGGTATCAATGGATTAAGGGGCTCACCAAAATACAATGACAGCTATTTCACAACATCCATTAAAATTGTTTATCGATTTGGTAAAAATGAAGGAAGTGAAAATTTAATAAGAACAAGAAGTGCATCTCCGGCTTGTCCGAAAAATGTTTCCAGATATTTTTAAGAAATCTTTCCCCAGGCGTTTTTCGCCTGGTCCTCTTTTAGAAAGTTTTTCAACATGGAATGAGATGGACTGGTAAGATCAGGGTCTTCTTTCAATATGACATCAACACATGATTTGGCTTTTTCCAATATTCCCCTATCCTCAACAATATTGGCTAACCTGAAATTCATAACTCCGCTTTGACGGGTACCTTGTATATCTCCTGGGCCTCTCAATTCGAGATCCTTTTCAGCAATTTTGAATCCATCATTTGTAGCACACATCACAGACAATCTGTCTTTCGCTTCTCTACCAACCTTGCTTCCCGACAAGAGAATGCAATAACTTTTTTCACTGCCCCTGCCCACCCTGCCACGCAGCTGATGTAACTGGCTCAGTCCAAATTTTTCGGCACTCTCAATTACCATTACGGAAGCATTTGGAACATTAACACCAACTTCTATGACAGTTGTACCCACCATGATCTGAGTATCATTTCGAACGAATCGTTGCATGTTTACTTCTTTCTGATCTGCATTCATTCTTCCATGTACCATGCTTATCCAATATTGAGGTTCAGGAAACCAGGCTTTTACATTTTCATAACCCTGCATCAGATCCTCATACTGCAATTTTTCACTTTCTTCTATCAAAGGAAAAATAAAATAAATTTGTCGCCCTGATGCAATTTCTGTTTTGATAAAATCCATCACCTGAGGTCTCGCATCATCCAATCTATGAACTGTATGAATAGGCTTTCTACCTGGAGGTAATTCATCAATCACACTATAATCAAGATCTCCATATGCTGTCATGGCAAGTGTTCGGGGAATGGGTGTTGCAGTCATAACCAATACATGTGGAGGAATTGTACTTTTCTGCCACAGTTTTGCTCTTTGAGCAACACCAAACTTATGCTGTTCATCAATAACGGCTAATCCCAATTTTTCAAACTGCACTGTTTCTTCAATCAACGCATGTGTTCCTATAATCACTTTACAAACACCTGTTTTGATGGATTCCAGTATTCTTCTTTTTTCAGCAGCCTTGGTTGAACCTGTTAGAATTTCAACCTTCAATTCCAATGGGGCCAACAAAGATGAAAAGTTATCATAATGTTGTCGGGCCAATATTTCTGTAGGAGCCATGAGGCAAGCCTGATAACCATTGTCGATGGCAATCAGCATAGACATCAATGCAACGACTGTTTTACCACTACCTACATCCCCTTGAAGCAATCTGTTCATCTGCTTTCCAGTTCCCATATCCACACGAATTTCTTTTAATACCCGTTTCTGTGCATTGGTTAATTCAAACGGCAGATGCTCATGATAAAATTGATTAAAGTAATCTCCCACTTTTGAAAACACGACCCCATGCGAAAATCTATGACGGGCAGACCTTAGCATTCCCAAACGCAATTGAGCCACAAAAAACTCTTCAAACTTAATCCTCACCATGGCTTCATCCTTGTGCATGCTTGTTGGAGGGAAATGGATATTTCGAAGCGCATCCCAACGCGACATAAATTTTTCACTTGATACAATTGCGGGCGGAAGATTTTCAGGAAAATCTTTTTCACTCAATAAAAGAAAAAGTTGTTGGGTAAGTTTTCCAATAGCTCTTCCATTCAATCCCCGCGCTTTCAATTTTTCTGTAACAGGATATACTGGCTCCAGAAATTCCTTCCCCGTTGCATTTTCAACCTGAACGGGTTCTAATTCTGGATGAGTAATCTGTGGTTTCCCTAGAAAAAAACCCAACTTGCCAAAAACAAGATATTCCGCACCCAGATTCAATGCTTTTTGTACCCAGGTGATACCTTGAAACCAAGTCAGTTCAATAATACCAGTTCTATCTCTCAATTGAGCTACCAATCGCTTAGACCTTCGCTCTCCAACAATTTCCATATGAATAAGAATACCCCTCACCTGCACCTGATCCATCTGTGGGGTAATCTGACCAATCATCTGCACTTTGGTCCTATCCAAATGTCTGTATGGAAAATGAAAAAGCAAATCTCCGAAAGTAAAGATTTCCAATTCCTTTTTGAGCATATCTGCCCGAAGGGGTCCTACCCCTTTTAGATATTCGATTGGATTTGATAAGAGTGCGCTCAGATTGCTTTTTTCCAAAATTAATACTTTCAGTTGGTGTGATACAATTCCATCTTCATGTTTCATCATATCATTCAGCGTGAATAAAGCATTATTTTTGTGTTTATAAAACATCCGCATGGCAGAAAATATCGTTTGGAGTCTGAAGAAATTTGAGGAACTCAGCAATGCTGAGCTGTACGATATACTGCGATTGAGAAGTGAAGTTTTTGTAGTTGAACAAAACTGTGTTTTTCTGGATATGGATAATTTAGACCAACAATGTCATCATCTGCAGGGAAGAATCAATAACCAGCTGCTGGTTTCTGTTCGGATACTGCCCCCAGGTCTTGCTTATGGTGAGGTATCCATTGGACGTGTAGTTGGATCCCCCTCATATAGAGGAAAGGGCGCAGGAAAAGCACTCATGCAAAAAGCCATTGAAGCAACCAATCTATTATATGGGAATCAACCCATCAAAATCGGAGCCCAACTTTATTTGAAACGTTTTTATGAAGAATTGGGCTTTGAGCAATGCAGCGATATTTACCTGGAAGATGAAATCGAACATATCAAAATGATCAGAAAGGCGTAGAAATACGTACCAAACACGCCTTATTGCCTTCAATTTTAAAGATCAACTGATTTTAACAAAATATTTTTGTTAAAGCTCCGTTATAACCCTGTATCGAATCCAAAATCCTAAATCCCGTATTATGAAAACCATGCTTAACCGCGTGCTAAAGGCCCTGTGCCTGCTTGTTCTGTCCTTTTTCTTGCTGACAGGCAAAACGCAAGCCCAATCAAATTTAGAATATGGTTTTACCTATGGTCCATCTAATTTCTTAGGTGACCTCGGAGGTAATTCAGGGAAAGGTGCCACTTTTCTGAAAGATAATATGGTGTCTCTTACGAGATTCATGACTGGTATGTATATAGGATACAGGCCTTCAGAATTCATCAACTTCAGGTTGGCGATCAATGTAGGTAAAGTGGAAGGTGCCGATAGTCTGATTCAAGGTAATGGAGGATATGAAGAAGCAAGAAAAGCCAGAAATCAACACTTCCGTTCTCCAATCACCGAAGCATATCTTGCTGCTGAAATTTTTCCTACTGCATTGTTTGAATATGAACCTGAAGATGTAATGCATAAGATTCGTCCGTATGGCGTACTTGGAATTGGAGTATTTCATTTTAATCCACAGGCACAATATATAAACAAGGATGGTTCAAAAACATGGGTTGATTTAAAACCTCTCAGAACTGAAGGTCAAGGAATGCCTCAATATCCAAACAAAAAAGAATACAGTCTTACACAATTGAATATTCCATATGGAGTTGGTGTAAAATATTTTATCAACCAAAATCTTGCTGTGTCTTTTGAAATAGTAAACAGAAAAACATTTACGGATTATATTGATGATGTAAGTACAACCTATATTTCTAACCAGGATTTTTATAATTACTTCGGCCAAAACAATCCAACTGCTGAAGTAGCCATTCAAATGGCAAACAAAGCAGCATTCGCAAACGGTGGAAACTATAGGCCATTCTTAGGTGCTGGCTCCATTCGGGGAACTGCAACCAATAACGATGCATACTATTCTTCAAACGTTAAACTCACCATCAGATTGGGCGGAGAAAACGAAGACTACATTTATAGAAAAGGTGGTGATGTCAAATGTCCCATCATCAGATTTTAAAAGGATTATTTGATCTGTACCCCCTAACGCATGAGGGAGCTTATTTCCCAAAATGCACAATGCAAGGCAAGGATAAATTTTTGAAAGTCCTGTGAAAAACCTGACTGACAAATAACCTTCCTTGCTTCTTTTTATTTCAACTCCAGCTTGAGAAACCTGGCGGTATGACTCTCCTTCACTTTCAGCAACCCAGTAGGATCGCCCTGATATAATATTTGCCCTCCTCCATCTCCACCTTCAGGACCAAGATCAACAATGTGATCAGCCACTTTAATCACATCCATATTGTGTTCAATTACCAAAACTGTATTGCCCCGATTGACCAATTTATTCAATACACCCAAAAGCAATTTGATATCTTGAAAATGGAGTCCAGTTGTTGGTTCATCTAAAATATAAAATGTTTTTCCAGTATCTTTTTTTGCCAATTCAGTAGC
Organism: Chitinophagaceae bacterium; assembly: GCA_947447005.1. Classification (GTDB taxonomy): domain Bacteria; phylum Bacteroidota; class Bacteroidia; order Chitinophagales; family Chitinophagaceae; genus Pollutibacter. The sequence continues at coordinate 18,146 of CANFHO010000005.1, read as the reverse complement.
AAGCTTCACACGCTGTGCCTCTCCACCACTCAGGGTTACAGCAGATTGACCCAGAGTGATATACCCCAACCCCACTTCCTGCAATACTTTGATTTTTCTGTACAAATATGGGATGTGCTGAAAAAATTCTACCGCTTCATCCACCGTCATATCCAACACATCACTGATGGATTTTCCTTTATATCTGATCTCCAGTGTTTCCCTGTTGTATCTTCGACCATTGCATTTTTCACAATGCACATACACATCTGGAAGAAAATTCATTTCAATCACACGCAAACCTCCACCTTCACAAACATCACATCTGCCTGCTTTCACATTAAACGAAAATCTGCCTGCATTATATCCTCTAATTTTTGCTTCTGGAATGGATGCAAACAATTGCCTGATCTCTGTGAAAAAATTGCAATAGGTTGCAGGATTGCTCCTCGGGGTTCTACCGATAGGTGATTGATCAATCTCTATCACTTTGTCGATATGCTCCAAACCCGCGACACGCGCATATGGCATAGGCTCTCCTTTGGAATCATAACAATGCTTATTGAGAATAGGATACAATGTTTCTGCAATCAATGTTGATTTACCGCTACCACTTACCCCTGTTATCAAAATCAATGTACCCAAGGGCAATCGAAGATCTACATTCTTCAAATTATTTCCGGTTGCTCCTATCAATGAAAGAAACTGACCATTGCCTGCTCTTCTTTCTGTTGGTAACTCAATCTGTTTTTCATTATTGAGATAGCCTGCTGTTTCAGAATTTGATTTGCATACTTCTTCAGGTGTTCCTGAAGCAACAATGCGTCCACCATGAATACCTGCACGTGGCCCCACATCAATCAAATGATCAGCAGCCAACATGATGTCTTTGTCGTGTTCAACAACCAATACACTGTTTCCTATATCACGCAGATTTTTCAATGCGCCAATCAATTGCTGATTATCGCGTTGATGCAAACCGATGGAAGGTTCATCTAAAATATAAGTGATGCCTTGCAGTTGCGAACCAATTTGTGTTGCCAACCTGATTCGCTGCGATTCACCACCACTCAATGTTCTGGTTGCCCTGTTGAGTGAAAGATAGCCCAATCCAACATCCAATAAGAACCCAAGCCTGCTGCGAATTTCCTTTAATATATCTTTTGCAATCAGATTTTGTTTTTCATTCATTCGGGTCTCCACATCCTTAAACCATTCATTTAATTTAATGAGGTTCATGTCTGACAATTCTGAGATATGTCTTTTATCAATTCTAAACCATAAACTTTCCTGCTTCAATCGTGTTCCATTGCATTCAGTACAGGTTCGCATGGTCATGAATTTCTCAGCCCATTCTCTCACGCCATCACTGGAACTCTCCGTAAACCATCTGATGATCATGGTGGCAACACCTTCAAATACTTCACTGTTAGGCGCCCCTTCACCAGGCTCCACCTGTTTGCCTTCCTCGTTTCCGAAGAAAATCATATTCATGACCCTTTCAGGCAATTCATTCACTGGAACTTTCAAACTGAACTTCTGCTTCTTTGCAAACTGTTCAATTATTTTATAATAGTAAACATCCCTTTCACTTCCAAGTGGGGAAATGGCTCCATCTGCAATCGACAAAGTTTTATCAGGTACAACTGCATCCAGATCAATCATGTGCTGCTCGCCAAGTCCCTTACAAGCAGGACAAGCCCCATAGGGTGAATTGAATGAAAAGCTGTTTGGTGAAGGTTCTTCGTATGAAAGTCCTGTTTCAGCACACATCAATTTCCTACTGTATTGTTTCAGCGAATCATGATCATGATCAAGAATAAAAATCAAACCTTTTCCAATTTGCAACGCTTGTTGTACACTTTGTGTGATTCTGATTTTCATTTCAGGCTCTACTACCAACCTGTCAACAACCACTTCGATGTCGTGTACCTTGTATCGGTCAACTTGCATTTTGGGAACAAGGTCTTTCATCTCTCCATCAACCCTCACTTTTACAAAACCTTTCTTTCTCACTTCCTCAAACAACTCACGATAATGACCTTTTCTTCCTCGGACCAAAGGAGCCAGAATGGTAATCTTAGATTGCTTCAATTTTTTAAAGGCATCCGCAACAATTTCTTCATCGGTGAACTTCACCATTTTCTTTCCTGTTTGATAGGAATAGGCTTCCCCTGCCCGGGCAAACAATAAACGCATGAAATCATATACTTCTGTAACCGTTCCAACCGTTGAACGTGGATTTCTGTTTGTTGTTTTCTGTTCTATTGAAATAACGGGTGACAATCCGCTGATCTTATCAACGTCCGGCCTTTCCATCTCCCCCATGAATTGTCGTGCATACGTGCCAAAGGTTTCCATATACCTCCTGTGCCCTTCTGCATAAATGGTATCAAAAGCCAATGAGGATTTTCCACTTCCACTGATTCCTGTAATTACCACCAATTTATTCTTTGGAATAGAGATGTCTATATTCTTCAGGTTATGAGCCCTGGCACCTATCACCTCAATTTTGTCTTCTTCTTGCTTCATTTTCTTTATTTCACTGATAGCTAAGCTATGTTTTATTCATCGAATTCGCACCTCTTTGCCTCCCTGCCTCTTTCCCTTTTTTCCTATACTACAAAAATAACCCCCAAATGCCTATAAGGTTCATGAATTTGATTTTGGTTTGGAAACATTGGCTGAAATCGGAAAAATTCGTAAATTTGCATCAGTTCTTTTATAATCTTATCCAGAAAGGCAGAGGGAATTGGCCCGATGAAGCCTTGACAACCTGTTACTTAACAAGTAATAAGGTGTCAAATCCAGCTCCGCAAATGCGGGGACAGATAAGTCAGACCTCTCGCTTGACAAATAACATTTTCATAGTGAAAGCTCATCTGACCCTGTCAGCTGAGCTTTTTTTTTGCCCTTTCCGGTACAAGTTTAAGAAACATGAACCCAACGACACATACATATAAATATACAGCAGCATTTCCACTGGAATCAGGCAGAAGCATTCAGGGCTTTCACCTGGCATACACAACCTATGGGCAACTTTCTGCAAAAAAAGACAATGTAGTATGGATTTTTCAGGCACTGACTGCAAACAGCAATCCAGCTGAGTGGTGGCCAGGAATGGTGGGAGAAGGTAAATTTTTCGACCCCAACAAATACTTCATCATCTGTGTCAATACCCCTGGCAGCTGCTATGGAAGTATTGGTCCGCTGGATATGAACCCTGAAACAGGAAGCCCCTATTATAAATCCTTTCCTTTTTTTACACCTGCAGACATGGCAAGGGCCTATATGCATTTACAGATGGAATTGGGTATTGAAAAAATCTTTTTGGGTATTGGAGGATCGGTAGGCGGACAACAACTGCTTGCATGGGCAACCATGAACACTTCATTATTTGAATATATGGTACCCATAGCCACCAATGCCTTTCATTCCCCTTGGGGAAAGGCCTTCAATGCATCACAACGGATGTCGATTGAAGCTGATCACACATGGGCAACAGATCATCCTGATGCGGGTAAAGAAGGTTTGAAAGTGGCCCGATCTATTGCACTCATAAGCTACAGACATTATGATGCGTATGGCAGTACCCAAGATGATCCAAAAGAGGTGATTGAAAATACCAGAAGTGAGTCATACCAAAAATACCAGGGTGAAAAATTAGCAAAGCGGTTCAATGCATATAGCTATTACACTTTAACAAAAAGTATGGATGCTCATCACCTGGGACGTGGCGTAATGGAAGCAGAAGAACTATTAAGTGCAATCCAATCTAAAACCGTTGTGATAGGCATTTCATCGGATTTGCTTTTCCCGGTGACAGAACAAAAATTTCTTGCAGCACATATACCAGGAGCAAAATTTACAATGATTGATTCCATATTCGGACATGATGGATTTCTATTGGAAGACAATCAAATTACCCGCATTTTAGAACAATTAACAGAAAAAAAATAAAATAAGATGGGATCAGAAAAAACATTGGTCATTGGACTATTCGGATTCGGAGTTGTTGGAGAAGGACTTTACAAAGTATTGCACCAAACACCTTCATTAAAAGCAAGTATCAAAAGAGTTTGTATTAAGAATACAAACAAGAAAAGAAATGCTCCTGCAGAGCTTTTCACAACAGACATGTATGATCTTCTGAATGACCCAGAAATCAATGTAATTGTTGAAGTAATCAATGATAGTGAAGTGGGATATCATATTGTATCAACTGCATTGAAAAATGGCAAGGATGTTGTGAGTGCCAGCAAGAAAATGCTTTCTGAGCACTTGCCGGAATTGATTGAACTTCAAAATACAACTGGAAGATCTTTGCTATACGAAGCATCTGCATGTGCTTCCATTCCTGTTATCAGAAACCTTGAAGAATATTATGACAATGATCTCTTGCATTCCATCAAGGCCATTGTAAATGGATCAACAAACTTCATTCTAACAAAAATGTTTGAAGAACATTTGAGTTTCAAGGAAGCTTTATTGCTTGCACAACAACTTGGTTTTGCAGAAACAGACCCAACCCTGGATATTGAAGGATATGATGCAGTAAACAAATGGGTATTGCTCCTTACCCATAGCTATGGAGTCAATACAACCATCGACAAATTGTTATTCAATGGCATTACACAAATCAATGAGCTGGATGCGCAAGTGGCACAATCAAAAAATCAATCCATCAAACTGGTAGCGCAAGCAAAAAAATTGAACAATGGTAAAGTGGCAACATTCGTATTGCCTCAATTCATTGACCAGGCAGATCATCTGTTTTTCGTTAAAAATGAATACAATGGCGTAGTTATTGAAACTGGTTTTGCCGACAAGCAATTTTTTTATGGAAAAGGTGCAGGTAGCTTTCCAACTGCCTCAGCAGTGTTAAGTGATATTGCAGCATTGAGATATGGATATAAATATGAATACAAGAAAAGCAATCAACATGCTCCTGGTGAATTAAGTGATGATTTTCACATGCGCGTGTACCTGAGCTTTGATGATTTTTCAAAAATCCCTAAAGATGAATTTGTGAGTGTTGAAGAATGGCACTCTGGAAACGAACGCAGCTATCTTGTTGGAACCATCCCTTACAAAACATTGGAATCAAGCAATTGGTGGAAAACAAACAATACATCACTCATTATGTTGCCCAATGGTATCGTAGAAGATATGGAATTGCAAGAACTTAAAAAGATGAGCCTCTCTCTTGCAGGAATGGAACTTTAAAAGAGAAAAGTGAAAAGAGAAAAGTGAAAAGAGAAAAGTGAAAAGAGAAAAATTAACAGCTAATCGATTTGGCTGTTCTCATTTTTCACTTTTCACTTTTATCTTTTATCTTTCCTACCCTGCCAGGTTCGCGGTTATTGGCACCGGTTCTTTTATTCAAATCATCTCCCAAATCAACTCTGGCTTCTTCAGCCAAAGCCTCCAAAGATTTTACCATTTCTGGGAAAGACAATTGCACATCATATTGCTCACCAGGATCACGACGCAGATCATACAAAGCTTTTGCTATCAGCGCATCTTCAGGCACCTGCGCAGGAAAACCGTCTTTACCTGGTTGCTTATTCATATAAGATCTTGCTGGATGATCAAATACCAATTTCCAATTTCCTTTTCTTACTGCCTCCAGAGAATTTTTTCTGTAGTAATATAAAAATGTTTGTCTTGGACTTACATTCACATTACCCTTTAGCAATGCAGAAATATCAACGCCATCTATTTTTTTCTCTGTTACTTTTGTTCCAGTAAAACTTGCGATGGTTGGAAGAATATCAATGGTTGATGCAAGTTGGTTACAAACAACCCCGGCAGGTATAACTCCTTTCCATCTCATGATGCAAGGTACATGTTGACCTCCTTCGAAAGACGTACCTTTTCCTTCTCTGAAACCTCCCGCATTGCCTGCATGATTTCCAAAATTCAACCATGGTCCATTGTCACTGGTTACGATAACAAGTGTATTCTCATCCAAGCCCTCTTGCTTTAAAGTCTGCATGATTCTGCCTATGGAATAATCAATCTCCTGAATTACATCTCCATACAAACCCTGTTTACTCTTTCCACGAAATGCACTAGATGCATTGATGGGTACGTGGGGCATAGGGCTGGGAATGTATGCAAAAAAAGGTTTTGATTTATTCTTTTTGATAAACTGAATAGCAGCATCAGTGATGCGTCCTGTTATCTTTGATTGATCTTCTAAAGTGTTGATTTGTTCTGCTTTCTCATTATTATGAATCCATGCAAGTGGAGGATAATTAGATTTATTTGTTCCAGCTTTAGAAGGAATTCCATCAAAATCAACAGGCCACATATCATTTGAATAAGGCAATCCGAGATATTCATCAAACCCATGATTCAAGGGAAGAAATTCAGGCGCATCTCCTAAATGCCATTTCCCAAAAATACCTGTTGCATATTTTTTTTGTTTTAACAACTCAGCAATCGTTGTTTCACTTTGCGATAAACCAATTGGACTATTGGGCATCAATGCACCTGAAATACCTATACGATTTGCATAACAACCTGTCATCAAGGATGCACGCGACGCACTGCACACAGCTTGTGATGAAAGAAAATTTGTGAAGCGCATTCCTTCACTCGCTAATTTATCCATCACTGGCGTATATATATCCAATGCCCCATTGCATGAAATATCACCATACCCCATATCATCCATAAAAATGATGACAATGTTTGGAGGCCTTTTTTCAACAAGTGTATGCGACTGCTGTAAAATCAGCACAAAAATGAATAAAATGAATATGGATATCTTTTTCATAAAAAATAAAATTTATACAGGATTGCAAGTATAATGCGATAATTAATCATGGTTGTTAAATATTCAATTCGAATTAAAGAGACTTAGCTATAAATCATCTTCTTTACTGTTGTTTAGCTGTAACATGAATATTGACCTGACGGTGCATTGTATATAACCTGAACTGTTTCTTATCTTTCACCAATATGCCGCTTGATTTATTGTTTCCGATGATTGGATTACTTCCATATTTAGTCCAATGTATCAGGTCGCCAGAAACTGCTACATTGGTACTCCATTCATGCCAATCTTTAAAAGCAGTGGCGTGATAATAACCATAATACAATCCCTTGTATTTTACAACCTGGTTCATGGCAATACCAAATTTGTCATACATGTCGGGCCCCATTTTTAAGACCGGTTCATTCTGAACATTTGTCCATTTCAATAAATCATCCGAGACTGCAAGCCATACTCCCTGGTCATTGCGTTCATAAAAAAGATACCACTTCTCCTTCACTTTTAAAACTGTTGGCGTTCCATACGGACCAGATTCAATAGGTTTTCCATCAACTTGTCGAATATCCAGATTTCCTTTTTCGATCCAGTGAAATCGATCTGTTGATGTTAACATATGTGCTACATCATTCTTCCCTTCTGCAAACATATAATATATGCCAGCTTCTTTGATGACATAAACATCTTCAACCCAACCATCTGTAAATATAGGATTCCCCTCGTATCTCTTCCAGGTAATGCCATCTAAGGAACTGGCATATCCTAAAAACTTCGTTTCTGTTTTATTTGAATACCCTGTATACCACATATGATACGTTCTTCCTTCATGTAGTATATATCCGCGTTCCCTGATGCCATTGTCCCATGTGCCTGTTCCTGTTCCTTTAAAAACAGGATTTCCTGCAAAGGATTCAAATTGTACCAGTTCAGCTGGGAATTCAGGTGTTTGGCTGACAGCCTTTGTTTGCATTGTTTTACAATGAAAATTCAACATAGCAATAATTAAAACAAAGGTTGATTTTTTCATAAAAAATGACAACTGAATGATAATGCAAACAATATAAAAGTCGGTAGAAGTTCGGATATAATCTATGTTTCAAGTTAAGAAAAATCCTTCACTATCATAAAAAAAGGGGACCGAAGTCCCCCTTTCAAATTTCATTTTAATCTAAAGTCAATTTGGAAGAATCAGATTATTGACATTCAATTTTCGGCATAGTTCATTGAATTCGCTGATTTCATTCTTCATCAAATTTTCCATTTGAGTACGGTACTTCACCCATTCCAGTTGTAATTCATCATAACGCGCTTTTGCTCCAACAGTCACATAAGGCGTATTTGAATTGACTTCTCCATGTACAAATACAAAATTTGCACTGAGTTTGTTTACGAAGTTGATTACGTCGTCATACGACTGGCTTTTAGGCTGTATCAATGCCTCTTCCCATGCTGTAATCTTTTCATTGATTTTCTTTGAAAGTGACACCAATGGCTCTTTCGACTTATCATCCTCTATTAATGTTATCAGTGTTGACAATTGGGATTTAAGATTTCTCATCCTTGAAACTGCCACATGTATATCTGTAACAGAACCTTCAATTTTTCTCAAAAGTTGATCCTGATCTGCATAATCTTGAGTAGTAGCCTTGAATCTTGGATCAGCTTTCACAACCAAAGATGTGGTCTGTTCAACACTATCCGCTTTCAAAGTGATGGTATATGTTCCAGGAGATAACCTTCCTCCTGAATAATTACCTTCAATATACACATCATCTATAGTTGGCATATCCATTCTGCGCATATCCCACACAAATCGATTCAGTCCTTTTCTGACTGGCAATATAGGCTCATTCCTGAAAGCATTATTGCTCGTATGAAATGATATAGATTTGTTGCTAAACGAGCGCATGATTTTACCATTTGCATCCTTGATCTCCATTGTCAATTTCTTGATTGAATCCGCCTGATCACCCAACTCATAATAAATTACTGCACCTGTTGCAGGATTTGCAGAAGTTGTTTTTATATCATCCGCATCAGCAGGTTTAAAATTTCTATCCAGCGTACTGTAACCTGATACCCTGTATGTTTCACCCATGGGGATTAATTTTACCAGAGATTTATTGGTCTGATCATAATTGCGAATGGGTTGCACATCATCCAAAATCCAAAATGCACGTCCTTGGGTTGATGCTATTAAATTACCATGATGCAATTTGAGATCGGTAATAGGAGTTACAGGTAGATTGAGTTGAAGATTACTCCAGTTTGCACCTGCATCATATGAAACATATAAACCTGTTTCTGTTCCTGCATACAACAAACCTTTGCGTTGATCGTCTTCTCTTACTACGCGTGTATTTGCACCATAAGGAATTCCAGTCACAATCTTGGTCCATGTTTTACCATAGTCAGCAGACTTATAAATGAATGGTGTAAAATCATTGAACTTATACTTGGTAGCTGCAATGTATACAGTTGCTGGATCATGAGGAGAAACTTCAATGGCATTGATCAATGCTTCACCTAAATCTTTTGGTGATATGTTCGTCCATTCCTTGCCACCATTTTTTGTTACATACACCATTCCATCATCACTTCCTGTATAAATCACTCCATTCTCCTTATCTGATTCCATCACATAGGTGATCGTACAATAGTTCTCACCACCCGCACCTTCGTTCGTATAAGGATATCCACTGATGCCCATCTTAGTTGTATCATGTGTTGTCAAATCTGGAGAGATGGCTTCCCATGACCTTCCCATATCTTTTGTCTTGAACAACCTGTTTCCCGCATGATAAAATACATTGGGCTCATGCTTTGAATAAGTAATTGGTGCGTTCCAATTGAAACGATATTGCATATCCTTGGGCTGCATTGCCTGATACTGTACTGGATATACCATCACCCCAACTCCTTCACCTGTTTCTGCATTCAAAAGCTCAATGGTACCTTGATAACTTCCACCCATTACATATGTAGGATTCTTTGGATCGAAAGCAAGAAAGGCTGATTCACCACCTGCAGAAGATGTCCACTGCCTGTCTGTAATTCCACCACCAGATGTATTTCTGCTTGCAATCTTGACGGATGAATTGTCTTGCTGTCCACCATAAATACTATAAGGGAAAACATCATCTACATTGATGCGATAAAATTGAGCAGTTGGCTGATTGTTTTGTGTCGACCAACTTTTACCCCCATTGAATGTAATGGAAGCACCACCATCATTAGAGATTAAAACATTTTTGTTATTATCCGGATTGATCCATAATTGATGGAAATCACCATGTGTGCCGCGGATATCGCTCCATGTTTTACCACCATCAGTAGATTTCAATCCTGCAGCACCTAATACATATACTGTATTTTCATCTTTGGTGTCTGCAAATACTTCAATATAATACCAGGCTCTTGAAATCACCCTGTGATCCTTGCTCACACGTGTCCAATGTCCGCCTCCATCATTAGATGCAAACAATCCACCTTGCTCTTTCTGTGTATCACTTTCCACCAATGCATATACCTTATTTGAATTTGCCCTTGAAACTGAGATTGCCATTTTGCCCAACTCCTTTGGCAAGCCATTCTGGATCTTCTCCCAGGTTTCCCCTCCATCTGTACTCTTGTACAATCCGCAACCCTTTCCGCCACTTTGAACAGCCCAAGGCAATCTTCTGTGATCCCACATCGCTGCATACAATATCCGTGGATTATTCATGTCCATATTCAAATCCACGCAACCTGTATTTTCATCTACATACAAAATTTTCTTCCAGGTTTTACCACCGTCTTCTGACTTGTAAATTCCTCTGTCGGTTGTTGCTCCATGTAAAGCTCCTTGCGCTGCAACATAGACCACATCAGGGTTTGATGGATGTATGCGAATGTTGGAAATATGTCGCGTAAGATCCAAGCCCATATGCTTCCAGGTAGCACCCCCATCTGTTGATTTATAAACTCCATCACCATATGATGTCATCACACCACGAGGGGCATGTTCTCCCATGCCTACAAAAATTACATTTGGATCAGATTCTGATACAGCAACTGCACCCACTGAACCGGTTTTAAAAAATCCATCAGAAATATTGTTCCAGGTCAAGCCTGCATCTTCTGTTTTCCAAACACCACCACCCGTAGTGCCCATATAATACGTCAATGGATTTCCCTTTACACCTGATGATGTTACAGATCTACCACCTCTTGTTGGACCTACATTTCGCCACACAAGTGTCTTGAATGTTTCGTTCAGATCTGCTGGTTTTTCAACAGCTACAATTGCCGGCTTTGATTGCTTTTTTTGAGCATGCGTTTTTTCAGTTGAAAAAAAGGCCAACAATAAAACAACCGGTAAAGTGATTTTTGATTTTTTGAACATGCTTGCTATTTTATTCTTCAAAATTAATTGTTCAGTGTGAATTCTTACTTACTGCTTGCATTTAAAAATTTGATCAAGCCAGTGAAATACACTTGCTGATCATCATACATTGCCATATGGCTTCCATTGGGACAATATAAATAAGTTCCATTTTTCACTTGAGTCGACATCCATTTCATATGTTCAGGATCCATGGTATCGTTTTGAGCACCTATCACCAAAGTTGGAATGGTAATATTTGGCAACTGCGCTTTTACATCCCATTGTGTGAGTCTTCCGGAAACACCAAATTCACTTGGGCCTTGCATTGTTACGTATAAGGACTGATTCATTTTGGCAAAAGACCTTTGAACTGGCTCTGGCCAGGATGCAGATGGAAGACGCAAAATATGTTTTTCATAATAATGAGGCTGAAGCAAACCCATGTATTGTGGGTTACCGAAATCATTGCGGGCTTCCATTGCACGTATGGAGTCCAATACGGGCTTTTCAAATTGTTTTGCTAAAACATTATCAGCATACTTTCCATAATCAGGACAACTTGACATCATGTTTGATATGACCAACCCTTTCATGTGTTGCTGATATTTCAAGGCATATTGCATGGCCAAAATCCCACCCCATGAATGTCCCAATAAATAAAAATTACTTTGGTCCAATTTCAATGCAACCCTTACCTGTTCTACTTCTTCCACAAACCTTGGCAGATCCCAATACGCTGTATCATTCGGATTATCTGAATTACCACAACCCAATTGATCGTAATAAATGAACTCTATCCCTTCCTGGGGAAGAAAATTTTCAAAGCATTCAAAATATTCGTGTGTTGCACCAGGGCCACCATTTAATAATAAAATTTTGATGGATGGATTGTTTCCAAAACGTTTTGTCCATACTTTAAACTTCTTTCCAAAACTTTCGATTTCGATGAATTTTGCATTTCCAGATTGTACACCAGAATCCTGCGATGCAAAATAATCACGCGTTGTTAAAGAATTTCCATTTTCATTTTTACATGCACCAAGTAAACAGATAAGAACAAAGATGCCAACGTAATTTTTCAAATTCATAATGTATATTTTAAATAAAAAAGACACGAGGCACAAGTTATATGAAACAATTGAAAGATGGATGGAGACCAATCCCAAATTATTTCATTTTACTTCACTTGTGCCTCGTGCCTTATTCTTTTCCTGCCTTCAACAGAAAAGTTCCGTTTCTCCGTTTCTCCGTTTCCCCGTTTCTCCAAATTAATTCTTCCTCGGAATCTTCTGATCTCTTTGCGCAGTATTATATACAAATGCGGCCACAATGGTTGCAATCTGCTTCAAATCATCTTCAGACAAATGATCATATACATCCATATTGCTATGGTGTGTGCGTGTATCATATTCCATTCCTTCCTGGATGAATTGGAACCCTGGAAGTCCTGCGCCATCAAAAGATTGATGGTCTGTACCACCTGTATTGCTGATGGTTACTGTTGACGCTCCAAGATCCTTGAATGGCTCAAACCACTGCTGGAAGATGCTTCTACAAGCTTCATTTCCTTGCAAGTAAATTCCACGGATCTTACCTGTTCCATTATCAATATTATAGTACGCAGAAAACTTATCATGTGCTGGGGTCTTAGGTGTTGAAGTAGTTGATCCAAATCCACCAGATGCGCCACCAAATGTTTTAGCTACATACCCTCTGGAACCCAATAAACCTTCTTCTTCCGCACTCCACAAACCAATTCTGATGGTTCTCTTGGGTTGTATTCCCAATGCCTTGATGATACGCATGGCCTCCATCATCACAGCAGATCCTGCCGCATTGTCTGTTGCGCCTGTTCCGGTCTGCCATGAATCGAGATGTGCACCAATCATAACAATCTCATCTTTTAAAACTGGATCTGTACCAGGTATTTCTGCAATCACATTGTATCCTTGAAGATCATCTGCATAAAAACTTGTTTTAACATCTGCATCTGTTTTTACAACAGTTCCGGATTTCGCAATGCGAAGCATGGTATTGTAATCTTCCACACCAATGGCCATATCCAGGAAGTTTTCAGGATCAGTTCCTTTATATGCTCCTCCACCTTGTGCAAATACAGTACCATCATGGTTTTTAACAGATGAGCTCAACAATGCAACCGCACCTTCTGCTTTTGCCATTTCTTTCAAAATCGCCAAAGCCCTTTGAGATCCGCCCATGCCACCACGTTGCATTTGTTCTCTGAAACGTCTCATTTGTGCTGTATCACGTACCTGACGCTGTCCTCCACCAGGAGCACCCTGTGCTTCAGCCATTTTCAACAATTCTTCATCTGTATACCTGGTTGCATCTGGCTTGAAACTTTGTTTGTATATATAAGACATATCCGGTAGAATCACTTTTCCTTTCAACTGTCCTTTATACGACAGAACGGTTGCTGTATCTTTTACATCTACCACCAAAATTTCTGCATGCTTCAATCCTTTTGTACCAGAACACCATGTTTTTGGATATGCCAATATTGGTTTGTAATAAGGTGCAGTCATTGCAAAATATGCCTTTTCCAACTGCCATCCTTTTCCAAACTCTCCCCATGGATCAAGGGTTGCATTTTGAACTCCCCAATCGGACAATGTTTGCTTTGCATAATTAGCAGCACGGGTATACCCTGGTGAATTGGCCAAACGATTGCCATTCAAATCTGTTAGGTGCAAAACGATATCCATCACTTTGGATCGCTGCAATCCCTCTTCTCTAATCTTCTTCATCATGTCGAGGTCAATTTTTTCCTGCTGCGCGAAGATTACCAAAGGCAACATGAACAAACCTAATAGTGAGGCTGATGCAAGTTTTTTCATCTGTTGAAATTTTTATGAATATAAAAAAAATCCCGTTAAACGGGCTTCTCAATTTTTAGATGACAAAACGATAAAAAGCCTACTTTTATGGCTGAAGTTCAGGAAAATGACGAAATATCAAAAGCAGACCCGGATTCTTGTGGCAGTTGACTGCATCGTTTTTGGTTTTGATGGCCAAACGATGAATCTGTTATTGATAAAGAGAGGATTTGAACCTGAACGTAACAAATGGAGCCTGATGGGGGGGTTTGTTGAACAGGAAGAAAGTGCTGACGAAGCAGCAGTAAAAATATTGAAAAAACTAACCGGACTGGATGGTGTTTACTTGGAACAACTATACACATTCTCCGAGCCTTTACGCGACCCCATAGAAAGAACCATGTCAATAGCCTATTTTGCTTTGATCGACAAAAATCAATACGAAAAGCAAATAAACGACGAATATAATGCAGAATGGGTACCCTTGAATAAAGTACCCAATCTGATTTTCGATCATAAGAAGATGGTTGCCATGGCTAAGGAAAAACTGAAATACAAAGCAGCCATTCACCCCATTCTGTTTGAATTACTCCCCGCCAAATTCACCTTGCCTGTGCTCTTGAATCTGTTTGAATCGGTTTACGATACCAGCTTCGACAAACGAAATTTCAACAGAAAAATCATGTCTACGGGACTATTGCTGAAATTAAAGGAGAAAGACAAAACAGGTTCCAAAAAGGGAGCATTCTATTTCAAACTCGATAAGAAACATTATCAGAAAAACTTCCACAAGTTTCTGAATTTCATTCCCAATCCAAATGGGTTGATTAAATAGCTATAATTTCATATTGAATCTCTTCTTTTAAAAACTTTCCTTGAAAATTTCAGATTTCTATTTACTTAAAAGGAGATGACCAACGTTTGTCTGTATACACATTTACACCTGTAAGTGTTTTCATAAATGCAGTAACTGCGGCTATTTCAGTTTGTTGAAGATTCAAACGCTGAATATTTTTACCATTGGGTTTTAAACGAGGATCTAAGTTTGGATTATCGTTGATAAATCCACCATAATGTGAAACTGCAGTGGCAATATCCCTGATTCCTCCCGAATGCATCAACCTTCCATTCAATACACCACTTGCATTTAAAATATCACGCAACGATGGTGCACGCGTTACAGTGATATCTTGTCCTGTTCCAACAGCTAAAGCAATTACACCATTGTTTTTTGTAGTGGGATCGATGTCAAATTCAGGAGCACGATGACATTTATTGCAGCCAAGTCCTCCACTGATTCTGCTGCTGTTTGCATCGAATGTTGGCAAGGTCATGAACAAGGATTTGCCCAGATTTTCTTGTGCAGTAAAATTGCTAAAATCAACTGATTCATTTTGTGCAGTAGCTCTTCCTGCATCATATTTACTGTCAAACGATTGTATGCTCCTTACAAATTGTGCAAGACATTCCTGCAATCTTGTCTCAGTTACTGTAACATCTCCATATACAAATTTGAAAAGTTCATTATAATAATTGATGCCTTGCAATTTTGACAACAATGTATTGATATCTCCTCTACCAGCTTGTCCACTGAAGCCCATCTCAACATGGCTCACCATAGGTTGTGTTGTTTGACTTTCCAATGTAAGTGCTCGCTCATCCCAGAAGAATTTAGATTCTTCTCCAAAACGTGCATTGATCAAACGAATGGAATGCCTGGCTGTTTGTCCGCCCAATACACCATTGCTCACCAGAGCAGTATCTGAAAAAGCAAACTCCTGTTTATGGCAACTTGCACATGAAACAGAATTATCTATACTCAGATTCTTGTCATAAAATAAAACCCGTCCCAAAGTTGCCTTTGCATTGGTGATGGGGTTGTTTCCAGTATTATCTTTTGTGATATATGATGGCTTGCCTTGGTTTGCATAATTGGCAAGATTAAGAGGGTCAATTTCAGTTCCAAATGTTGCTTTGATTGCAGCGTACAAGCTTGAAACAGGCATGGTGTTTGTTCCGGTATTTGTTGAAGTTGGAACAACAGTCACATCATTTTTGGAACAGCCAATCATCATTAAGAAAAGGGAAACGTAAAACACAACAAAAAACTTCGTCATAAAGTAGGATTTTGTTTAGGACCAGAAATGAAGAAAACAGTTTAATACAAAAAAATCAATCATGCTGTTTTAACATTTCTATACAAAATCTTGAAATTTTCAAAAGATTACAACATAGTCTCTAACCAATCATTAATTTCTTTTTTTCATCATTATGTTGGATATTGTTTTGATTTACTAGCACCATTTAAAAAACTAACTGAATGAAAAAATCAACAAAGCCAACACTAAAGATTGTCATTAAAGGAGAACCATTTGATGACATCGCTTCTAAAAAGAAGATAATTGAATACAGGGAGTATACTCCCTTTTGGATAAGTAGACTATACGACAAGGAAGGAAAAAAAAGGCATTATGAGTTAATTGAATTCATCAATGGATACAATACTGATGCTAGAAGGATGATAACTAAATATGAAGGTTTCAACAAAAGAGGAGATTTATTGCACATCAAAATTGGAAAGATTATTTCCAAATAAATTATTCCTACAAAATATCTTTTGATGAATGGTTTGACATAAAAGCGAACCAATTTCTTAGCAAACTATTGCCGGGAATCTAGGATTTGCTCTAGCTATGCTTTGGGGGAGCTTAAAAATATCAGCCATGAAGTCATTGCCTTCTGTGGTTCTTTTATGTACTTACTTGTAAGTGCGCATCTTAAAAAGAGAGAATTCATAAAAAAGCCCTGGCTTTCACCAAGGCTTATTTTTTTGTTGGTCGGGAAGACAGGATTCGAACCTGCGATCCCCTGGTCCCAAACCAGGTGCGAGCATCAATATTAACCATTGATAAACAATAGATTAAGTGTGTTTTCAGTTATTTCTAAGAGCGTAGATACCCAAACCTGACCCAAAATACTGTTTAGCATACTAATTTAGTCCATTTTGTCTTTTAATAGTTATTCAGAGCAAGGAAGAAAAAGAATACTACTTTAAATAAATCTCATCTTTAATGTAACTGCTATTTAGCCAGAAACAATGTTTTGTATAGGAATTCATTCCAGTAACTTTATCTATGATTGGCAGCTGGAATGTGTCATTTGCATTTTGAGCATGTGGTCTAACGTGAGCAATTGAACTAAACTTTTTATTTGGGAAATTTGTTTTTCGAATACCCTGATTCGTTACTTCAGCAACTATATTTCCTTCTTTTACTAATTGCTTAGTTTTTTCCCAAACCAATTTTGCTTTATCAAGGTCATCATATGGCATATTCCAGAATTTAACCCTTTTTAGGAGTAATTTATCTCCTTTGATTTTAAAAAAAATAAAAAGGAATTTATGTTCTAGTATCTCTTTAAATCCAGATTCATCCCATTCTTCTTGTAAAATCTCACTATACTTAAATGTAGGAAATGAGATATCCTCTTTTGGTAAATTATTTTCTTTTAATCGAATTGTCTTTAAAATTATGTCAGCTTTTGCAAACTCCTCAATTTCATTATTAATATCAACTCCAAGTATTTTTTTTGATAGTGACGCATAGTAACTCTTTGCTTTTTTATTTAAACTTATACCAAGCTGGCTCTCTATTTCATCTGTGCTTTTATTATAGTATGTTTCAAATTTTGAAATTACTAATCTTTCAAAATTTGACTTTGATACCTGCTTATCAATTATTTTCCCATAACTAACCCCATCCAATTGGCTTAATTTACCAATTATGTGATTTAAGTACCCTTGCTTTAAGGCAAATGCTCTTTGCTTGGCAAGTATATCACTGAAAGGTTGTGCTTTGGGATTACCACCCCTACCACCTTTAGTGCATGCCCCTAGATAAAAAGTGTCACCTTCTGAAAGCTCATGTGCTTTTCCAGACATGATTTTACGTTTGATAAACTCCCAATCAGATTTAATGATCATTAAATCCTCAGGAGGTATTTTCCATTCTCCTACAAGTTTAATCACCAAATCAAGCACATCCACACCATTTTCATACAAATATAGAATTAGTAAAAGGTGGTTATTTTTTTTTAAAAAAGAACTTGTATCGAAATCTTCATTAACAATTTCTGAGTATTTAATGATGCTGAGAACCAATCTTTCTTTAGCAGACAGATGACT
>CANFHO010000004.1 GCA_947447005.1 Chitinophagaceae bacterium | reverse complement strand
CTGATGCAAAAGGTTTAAAAGATACCGTTGCTGTTTCTATTGTACAACCTACAAAATTGGTTACATCTGCAACTGCAGGTAGTATATCAGTGTTTGGAGGAAGTACTTCCGTAACAGTTTCTGCATCAGCAGCTACATCACCTTATACATATAGTTTCAACAATGGATCATATCAGTCAGGCAATGTTTTCAGCAGTGTGCTTGCTGGTAGTTATCCATATGCTGTGAAAGATGCAAGTGGATGTATTTCAACTGCAACATTCAGTATCAATCAACCTGCATTGGTTATTGTAGCTCCAATGGTAGCCTCAGCTGTTACTGGTAAAATTGCATGTAATGGAGGAAGTACTTCTGTTATTGTTTCAGCAGTGGGCGGAACCCAGCCATATACAGGCACAGGTACTTTTAGTGTTGCTGCAGGAAATCATTCATACATTGTTTCTGATGCCAAGGGTTTGAAAGATACTGTAGTTTTTTCTTTGAGTCAGCCTACGGCTATCGCAGCCTCAGTCACAATTGGTACAATCAGTGTTGCTGGAGGTACTGCAAACGCAGTCATCAATGCAAGTGGTGGCACATTACCATACCTTTTTAATATGGATGGCGGCGCCTACCAGTCTAATACTTTTTCAGGTTTATTTGCGGGTACTCATAGTTATAATGTTAAAGATAATGTTGGATGTATTTCGACTAAAACATTTGTTGTTGCTGCTTATGTTGCTCCAATTGTAACAACAATTACAACGACTACTACAGATGTCCATTATCGAATAAATGTATATCCTAATCCAACAACAAATTATTTCAACTTATCAATTAGGTATCATGGTTCGATGAAAGTTAATCTGACAGTATTTGATATGCAAGGTCATATTGTATATAATACAAGTGGCAATGCATATACAAGATTTGTGTTTGGACAAAATTTTTATCATGGAACATATTTTGCGAAGGTCACTATTGGAAGTGCCGTGCAAACAGTCAAGTTATTGAAATTGTAAGGCTCCCTGGTTAGTATCATTAAGAGGCAGGACATCATATTTGTCCTGCCTCTTTTAATATGCATGCTTGTCACCTATAAATATTTTAAAACCTGTCATCAGTATTATTTTGATATCAAGCCAAATATTCCAGTTTTCCAAATACCAGAGATCATTAGCAATCCGCATTTTCAATTGATCTGTTTCAGTAATCTCTCCTCTGAATCCATTTACTTGTGCCCATCCTGTTATTCCTGGCTTCAACATTTGTCTGATCATATAATGATCTACCAGTTTTGAGAACTTCTCAGTATGTTGCATCATATGAGGTCTTGGACCAACAATACTCATTTCACCTTTAATGACATTGATGAATTGGGGAAATTCATCAATACTTGTTTTTCGCAAAATAGCTCCAAGTTTAGTGATTCTACTGTCATTTTTTGTAGCCTGTTTTGTTTCGTCAAATGGTCCCATTTTCATACTCCGAAATTTATAGCATTTGAATGAATGGTCATTCAACCCTGTTCGTAATTGTGAAAATATGACAGGCCCCTTAGACTCCAACTTGATGATCAGTCCTATAATAGGGTACAACCATGAAATGACGAAGATGAGCATAAAAAGACTGAAGAATATATCTAGGGCTCTTTTTTGGGCACGGTTTGACGGATCTTCAAGTGGATCTCTCCTTAAAGAAATTACTGGCATATCCCTTATGTAGCTTGTTATAACAGGTTTTCGAACAAAATGTGAGAGATTGGGAACTATTCTAAACCGCATACATTTTTCTTCAGCTTCCTGTATCAAAGAATAGATATAGCTGTTTTGTTCTGGTGTGATGGTTGAATAGATCTCTTGTGCTTTCAATGCACATGCTGTATTGATTGTTTCTTCTAATGGCGATAATATAGGATAATTGGAAAGTTCATTTACATTTTTACTGTCATCAATAAAGCCTAATAATTCAGACTCTAGCCCTTCTTCTTCAAAATAATTCGCCAATTTTTTTGCCGTTTCATTGAATCCGAGGATAATGACTTTGTTGTTTTCTGATCTTCTTCTTTTGACACGATATTTTATAAATAGATATATAAACCTGGTACTCAAAATCCAAATTAGAAAAACGCCAATATGTGAAACAATGAATAATTTATGTATGGTATCAGTTATGAAAATCGCGGAAATGAGCAGTGCAAAAAGCCAAATAATAATTGATTGAATGGTTGTTTTGAGCAAAACTTCAAAATGTAGGGCTGCGTTACTTCCATATGTACCTGTAAGCATACATGCCAAAGGCCATATAAGCATTATGGAGGCAATGTGCAATGTCATTTCATTGTTTGCTATTGGCCACGGATATAATAGGAAGAACATTGTCACCGACAATGCATCACCTATGATTAAAATGCTTTTAAGATGTTCTTTTACGATGCCTGTCATATTGTTTCAGTCATTTCGACTTCTTTTTCAGGTTGAAAATTATTTGCATATTTATCTTGAATAATAGAAACAATCCTTTCTGCAGCTTTTCCGTCCCACTTTTCAGGGATACCTCCTTTTTTCCAATTTCCATTTAACATTTTACTCATGAATTGTGCAAGATATAGTGGCTCATCACCCACAAGTTCATTTGTTCCAATCACTACCGTTTCTGGACGTTCAGTTGTATTTCTTAATGTAATGCATGGAATATTCAATACAGTAGCTTCTTCGGTTACGCCACCAGAGTCTGTAATGACACCTATGGAATTGGATAATAGGAACATGAATTCAAGGTATCCTTGTGGAGCAATCATTTTGATGTCATATGTTTCAATACCAAATGTTTCTATGTTTTTTCTTGTTCTAGGATGAATGGGGAATATGATATCATAACCTTCTGCATTTTGATGAATGATATCAAAGAGTATTTGTAATTTGATAGGGTCATCCACATTGGATGGCCTATGTAAAGTCAGAAGTAAATACCCTTTTATACGAGTATCAATATCACTCCAGTTTGAAGGCTTTTGTATTCTTTTCATTTGTTGGAGTAATGTGTCAATCATCGTGTTCCCAACAAAATGGATTTTATCTTCTGAAATATTTTCTTTGATAAGGGTTTCAGTGGCCATGGTGCTTGTTGTGAAATACAAATCTGAAATAGCATCAGTAATCATTCTATTGATTTCTTCCGGCATCGTCATATCTCCAGAGCGTATTCCAGCTTCAACATGAGCAGTATCAATATTCATTTTTTTTGCAGTAATTGTACATGCCATGGTGGAATTCACATCTCCTACCACAAGCACAAGATCCGGTTTATTCAGGATAAGATCTTTCTCGAAACCCATCATGATTGATGCTGTTTGTTCAGCCTGCGAACTTCCTTTGCAACACAAATTGATATTGGGCTCCGGAATTTCAAGCTGCCTGAAAAAATTGCCACTCATGGTATCGTCATAGTGCTGACCTGTATGCACCAATCTGTATTTCAATTCAGGATTATGTATTGCTGTTTTTTTTATTTCCCTGATGATAGGGGCTATTTTCATGAAATTAGGCCTTGCTCCTGCAACTAAAGTAATTTTCATTTTGTTGAATTAAATGGTTTCATGTATTAGTATCTCATTTTTTTCACCATGATTGACAATCTTATCAAACTTTCGTATTCTCGAGATTGTATCTCTTATATTATCCCGATTTGAGGCTCCAAATAAAATTGATTCAACCGCCGGAAGCCCACATACATATTCCAATGCCTTATCAGGTGATGTGCTTCCTCCTGAAAATACCTGCATGGCTATTATTCTGGCATCATGGTTTTTCATTGCATTTTCGTAAGCCTCTTTTCCGCCAGACATTCTGAAACCATCAACATTGATGGATGAGCATATAATTGGGTCATCCACACCAACGCTTTCCAATGCTTCCATTAAAAGTGGCATATTCATTGTGATGAAACCCGCTTCTGCATTATATTTTGTTTCAATATAATTTTTGAATGAAAGGAGTACTTCATTCATCCCCAACCCAAGCAGTAAATCTGTAATCACATTTTGTAAAAAAATAATCGGCGTGTTGATATGTTTAAACATTTTTAATTCAGCATCTACCAACAATTCCATCATTTTCATATAATCTTTTCTGAAAAATGCAGTTCCTCCTTTGATGAACGCTTCTCCAATATTCAATGGCATATATTGCTTGAGGGTACCCATAATGCCTAATTCCGTAACTGCATTTGCATATTTATGTGCATAGGGTAGGCATGGATATACAGTGAGACCCTCTCGCATGTTTACATCATTTGATATGAGTTTTGAAATGTTAAACATACGCTCGTGCGTTGTACACATAAAGGTGTCGATTCCCTCATCCATTGCAATCCTGATTGTTTTTACAATACTTTCATCCTCACGAAATTTGATTGATTGATTTCTTGCTTTTTCATCTGATACATGATTGACACCAAAAAACTGGTTATCGCCATAAATGATTCTATTCATGCTGTTATTTTAAATGTTCTGATTTGGTCAATAATTTTGTCTGTTTTCCAGGCAGTTTCAAACGTGTTTATGTCATTTTTTGCCTTTCCTGAAACAGCTTGAATAAAATGATCTAACTGATCTGAATATTCCTCTCCTCTTAAATAATACTCAACCCCACTTGGAAATTCATTAATATGTCTGATGTTCCATCCCTTGCTATAGGATTGATCCTTAGGTTTATCCTTGAAATACAATTTCAGTTCAGTGCCATCAACTATCATCTTTCCTTTTGTTCCCATAACTGTAATGGAGGTAGACATTTTTCTATACGTTTCATCACTCCAATTCACATTTAACGTTCCCCCAATGCCATTCGAAGTTTTTACCAGTGCATATACAGCATCTTCCACCTGATGAGAATAAAATGATTTTAATTCTGCACTTTTAATTGAGGATATGTTGCCGACTACAAAATTGATAAGATCGATTAAATGAGCCGCATAATCCATCAAGCATCCTCCACCTTCATCTGATTTTGATCGCCAAGTCAATTCCTTTGCTTTCGTTACTACCGGTCCAAATTGCTCTCCATTAAAATGTTTGATTTCACCCAGCATATTTTCTTGGAGAATACGTCGGGCTTCACGAAATGTTTTAATGAATTTATTGTGATAACCCACCTGATTGATAACATTTTTGATCTTTGCTAAATTCATTAGATCTTCTCCTTCTGCTGGATTGAGACAAAATGGCTTTTCAACAAAAACATGAATACCCCTTTCGATAACCGCACGTACCACAGGAGCATGAAATTTGGTAGGAACAGATATAACAACGGCATCCGTTTGTGAATGATTCAGTAAGTCATTATGGTCGTCATAGCACTTGAATGAACCATATCGCTCCAAAACATCTCTTACAAGTCCGGATTTTTCTGCCACTGCATTGACTGTTACATTTTTATGAGCACCTAAAATGGCAAGATGAGATATTCCCATTTTACCAGCACCTATCAATCCAATTTTGATCATACCAGTTGTTTTTTATTGTGATGAATTTTTGCCATATTTATTAAATCATCTAGCATCATGTAATAGGCTTTCTTGCCTTTTTCCAGCAAATGCCCATTGCCGATGTGCTCTCCCAACATGGCAATCAGCTTTCCGGCATTCGCATTTTCCAAATTTTTCACATGCGACATATACCCTTTGTCTATCAAATATTTATCAACACCTAGCAACTCATCCTGGTATACTGAAATTGTTGGTATACCCATAATGGCTATTTCTCTTGTCATAGAACCCCCGGCACCAATAAACAGATCACAATCCTTTAAAATGCGTTCCATCCGAATAGGTCTATCTGGAACATCAACTCCTTTGAACTGATCTTCATGATAATGGGCCAGCTGTTTTTTATCACGAGAAAGAACCACAACATGGTTTTCTCTCTTTAACTCATTGATTGTTTTATCAAGAAAATTTTCACCCCCTTTATAATATTGGGCCGTTCTCGGTTCTGGTCTCAAGTAAATATTAAATGGGACTGAAGTTTTTTTAGTGAAGTGCTTTTTCCCATCCATTTTTCTCCACAGATAAATTGATTCTTTTATACCTGGATAGATTACCGTTTTTCTTTTCATGCCAGGCAACATGAATAAAATTGATTTTCTATTCATACTTTCAGGGAAGTATAATTTCTTTGCAAAAAATAAACCTGCAACATTTCCTATGGCATGTTCATTGTCATTTGTATATATACTAGGTATGCCAAGCATCCAGGCTACCAGAGGTGAATGGAAAGAACTTTGAGCAATGGCGGCATCCAGATGTTTGTTTTTTAAAAATCGGTATAGCTGGAAACATCTGATGGGGTATCCGAAAAATTTCATAAATAGATTCTTTCCGTAATGTTCTCCTACTACTGCATGTTCTAACCCTTTTTGATCCAAGAGATCCAACGTATTTGCCAATGGCCTCGAGGTTATAATGACATCAAATCCTTTTTCTTTGAGTTCGTTAATCATGTCATGAAACATCATCACATGCGGGGAGTTGGATATATCAAACCAGATTTTAACAGGTTTATTGCTTGTTATTTTCATGCGGCTGTATTGATTACGTATTTGTGTTTAGCATTTTGAGAAACCAAAAAAGGTGCATTCAGGTTTAAATTATACTCGTCAAAGCATAAATGTTGTTTTATGATGTCTAAGTATTTTGAATAACGTTCAGATTTGGCGCATCCCTCATCAACTTTTAGGTTAATCGAAATTTTACTTTTATCAAATTGTATTTGAAATTGTCGGATGCTAGGATCTTCTTTAAACAGAATATTGAAAAATGCAGCATGTAAAATTTTATTTTTATTGTCTATTACAATATCATAACTCCTGCCTATTACTTTTTCAATAACTGGAAATCCTCTGCCGCAAGAACAAATATTGTTTTCATCCATAATTAATTTATCTCCAGTGAAATACCGAAGCATAAAGAATCCTTTGTTGATTAAATCTGACGCAATCAGATTTCCATCCGAATCTATTTCGTATTTGCATTTCGTATTTATAAGATGTAAATGATTTTCTTCGCATTCGAAAGCAGAAACACCACCTTCGTTGCAACCATATTGGTTATATACTTTAACGCCGAAAGCATTTTCTATATTTTTTCTGTGTTCATCTGTCAGCACCTCAGCTGAGGATACAATACCTTTTAATGTTGGAAAATCGATTTTTCTTTTTTCTAAAATATATTCTGCCATTTTGTTTAAAGCTGTAGCATAACCATATATTATTTTTATTTTACTTTTATTGATATCAATTATATATTTTTCTATATCCTCATCATTCAATGAAAAAGTAGAATATGTTTTGATGTTAAATAGTTTGTGAAATAAAACATGTTTAAAATCATTTTTAAACAGTGATGTACCTGATATAAATGCTACTTTATCGCCTAATGCATATCCTGCAATCTGCCATGAGAAGATAATTCCAGCCCACATATATGAAAGAGCCTCTCTGGTGGTATAGTATATCAAGGGAGATCCTGTCGATCCGCTTGTAGCTTTTAATGTAAGACTTGAGCTATAATTTGTTGAAATGAAATTTTCTGGGGATATTTTTATAACATCCTTGGTTAGTATGTTCAAATCTTGATAGGATGCTATATTTTGATAGTGCGAACTACTCTTAGCTGCATCAATCAAAATTTCTTCAAAACGCTCATCCTCAATTTTTTTCAATCTCTCTCGATTCCAGTATTGTTGTTTTTTCAATTCCCTCAATGCTTTCAACATATCTGTTCCTCGCATCAAATCGATAAATTTAAGACGCATATAACCCAGGGATGTTTCTTTCATAAATAAAAATTGTTTTTGTTTGTCATTTTAAATAGAGTTTTACCAAATCCTGTTTTACATTTTCTGGTGTATATATCTTGGATTTCATAAATGAATTTTCGCCAAATTGTTTTAATAATTGTTTATTTTGAATCATATTATTTAATATCAGATCCAGTGCGGAGGTATTACTTGGATTAAAAAGCCATCCATTGAACCCGTTTTCAACCAGCGTAGAAATACCTCCTACATTTGTCGCAATAATTGGTTTACTGCACATCATACATTCAATAATTGATACAGGCAAACCTTCAAAATGTGAAGGCAGAATATATACGTCGGATTTGCATATTATATTAGCTTTTTCTTCACCCTCTATCCATCCGATAAATTGAATATTTTGTTTCGTGTCCAGTAATTCTATTTGATCTATTAATCTTTGGGATTCACCAAAACCGGCAATACTCAATTTTATTTTACCATCCAGATACGATTCATTTTTACACAATATTTCTACCAACTCAAAAATTCCTTTTTCATCACATATTTTACCCAGGAATAATAATTGAACTGTGTCAGTTGTATGAATCGATTCATTGCATTTTATTTTATTAACCGGATTTCCTATTACAGAAATAGTTTTCTGTTTACTTATACTTTTATAGAATAATCTCCAGCTATCCGACAAACATATAACTGCATCTGCCCTATTTAGTATGTTTTTTATCAATGTTTTATGAATGATACTTTTGTTGTAGAATATATGAAACGATCCTCCATGCATATGTAAAATAGCTTTCCTTCTATGCGCCTTGGCGATTAACATAAGAATACTTTTTCTTACAAAGCTTCCTTTAGAGGCTACATGTAGATGAACAATATTAATATCAATTTGAGTTCGCAAAATTTGATGCAACCGTGCAATGCATTTTATAAAATGAAGTAATCGAGATCTATTTTTATTTTCCGGATAGCTCGATAGAAATGAAATTCCTTTATAATTTTCCCTAATAGTATTGATTACAATTGCTATACCTCCTTTATTTCCTGATGGCCCTATCATCACAACATGCTGAAATATATCATCCATTTTTTGTTATTTACTTAGACCAACTGTTTTCTTCTTTCTGTATAGAGTAGCGTAGAGTAAGAATTTAGCATTTGTTTGATATCGAATTTTTGTTCTATGTCTGCCCTAATTTTAATAGATTCATACACGGGTCTAGTCAACAGATGATTCCATGCTCTCGCAATTGAATAGGAATCTGACGATCTTGCAAGTAATCCATTTACATTACTTTCTATCATTTCTCTCGCACCGCCTACTTCTGTCAATACACATCTTTTTCCAAATGACATAGCTTCTAATGCTGACAATGAAAAGGTTTCGCTTGTTGATGCCAATGTGAATATATTGCATGACATATAGTATGGACGTACATCATTTTGGTTTCCTGCAAAATGAACATATTCACTCAAGTATTTAATGTCAATTATTCGTTTGAGTTGTTCAATTAAATCTTCATCACCACCGCCAACAAATACTAAATGTGCTTTAATTCCATATGTATGGTGTAGTATATGAAGAGCATTAATCGCAACATCATGACCTTTTTCCTTACTGATTCTTGCAACACTCAATATTACTAGATCATCTTTTTTTATTCCAAACATATTTCTGGATGCAGCAATCAATTCTTTAGATACTTTTTTAGGGTTGTTATAGCGTGTGTCAATACCATTATAAATAATGTATGATTGAACATCTTCCCGTAAATAGCGGTTGTTCATGTACTTCATTTGATATTTACATAAAAAAATAACCGTATCATTCTTATCGAATCCACTTAGAAACAATCTGCTCATTAAATCATTTTTGAATGAAAAGGCAACAGTTGTGTGCGGTGATAAATAAAATGAAATATCTTTTTTTCCGATCGCTGCTAATTTTGAGATAAAAAATGAATATGCATTTACACAAAACACTTTGGATGGTTTCATTTTTTTATAAAGTGTAGCTAATGAAATAATCATTCCAATATCAAACCGGTTTCTTTTTCTCAATACAATCACTTCGACATTTTTTGATACTTGATCTAGCAGAGTACATTCGCCACCCAATATGATCAAAACGGTATTCCCCATTTTTTGCTCCATATGGTTTATGAGTGATATTAAAAATTTTTCAGCACCACCCATTGGTAAGCCATGTATTACAAAAAATATTGGTTTTTGTGTTTTTTTATGACGGAAGAACATGTTCTATATATGATTTTGTTGCTTCTGGATGATGTATTATTTTAACTGGGTTGCCAACTGCTATTGAATTTGATGGTATGTCGCAATTCACAAAAGCATTCGGTGCAATCAGGACATTATTGCCAATATTTATATTGCCAACAACAATGGCGTTTGTTCCAATCCATACCTTATCTCCAATAATTGGAGAACCTTTTCGTATACCTCTGTTTTCTTGTCCAATGGTAACGCCATTTGCCAGATTACAATTTTTCCCTAGCACTGCATTCCCGTTGATAACAATAGTTCCGAAATGTCCAATGTATAATCCTTCGCCAATTACTGTTCCTGGATTGATCTGGAATGCGTATCGGAATGAATAATGGTATAATAGAATTCTATAGATGAATCCCAAAGGATTTATTTTAGAATATTTACTGCATTTTCTGAGTAGGAATGTATATCTAAATCCCGGTATACATAAACCGGATATGAATCCTTTCCAACCTTTGCGTTTTTCATATCTAAAAAGGTCTGATTTTATTGTCTTATCCAAATGGTATTGACTTATATATTTTGATAGTATTCTTTCATTTTTTCAAATGAATCGGTTTTGATTTTGTTTTGCTCAAGATTATCAGCCCAATTCAAGTATCTGTTGTTTTCAAGTGCCTCGCAAATAGCATCACTAATATCTTCTACAGAAGGGTTACTTAGTTTTCCATTGTAATCATCTTGGATATATTCAGGAAATGAACCAACATTTGTTGCCACAACAGGTACATTTAGTGCAAATGATGTCATTAATACTCCACTTTGTGTAGCATCTCTATAAGGACAAACAACAAATTTTGCATCTGTAATGATATTTGCAAGTTCCTCCGTGCTAACATATTCATCTATGTATTTTATCTGATGATTTACATGTTGATTAATATTTTTTTCCATGTTGGTATCACTACGTCCAACAATCATAAAAATTTCATTTGGGAACTTCAGTAATATTTTTGGAATTGCTGCTAATAACATATCAATCCCTTTATATGATGAAACCCTTCCGAAAAAAAGTATAAATTCTTTAGAATTTCTTTTCGTTTTTAAATATTTTGAAATAATACTGTATGGTTTCATTCCAATCTGAAATGTTTTATTATTTCGTTTTTCAACATATGCTCTATACAATGAGACCGAATAATCAGAATGAAAAAAATATGCATCCGCATGTCTGTCAAAAAACATACGACTCATCTGTTGTTTCCAACTCCCTTCACCACTGTGAGGAATCGGGTCATGGATGGTTCCAGCTAGCTTGTATTTTCTCAAGGAGTTGTAAATCCAAAAGCATCTGTTCGATATTGTATCAAAATGAACTATGTCTGGGTTAATAGAATGAATATATCTTTTGAGTTTTTCGACTGTAGGGATATTTTCAACCGAAAAAATATTTTTTCCACTATAAAGAATTGCACTACAACTACTTACGCCGTTAAAGTACTCTCTCATCCTGTTCCAGGATTCCTTGTTCAATATATCTCTAAGGTCAGTAATGTCACCATTTAATAGGTTAGGATCTATATCTATGATAGTACTTTTGGCCGATTCGCGTGACACTTCAATTAAAACATGCAAATCAACCTGTTTTTTAAGTTCATTTATTAATTCCAATGAATTATCAAGAAAGTATGTATGCACATGGTATACTACTTTCATTTATATTGAGCTTTGTATTAAAATGGAGAAATTGATTTTTCCTTTACGAATACTTGTCATGTAAATAACTAAATAACACATGGTCATAAATGGGAAAATAAATATTCTCTCAACATATTGTTCCAGATAATAAACGATTAATATCGGAATGCCAATACTTAGATAGTTGATGATAGTATCTGTACTCTTTTGCCAACCCATTTTATGAATGAACATGCCTTGAAGTATGTTGAACGCAAGAAAGGATATAAAGATGGAGTAATTGATTATGGTTAAATCCCTGAACTTGATCATCCCAATACTCGCTATAACTAAATATGTTATAAGGCTTATAACATTTAACCACATATCGGTTTTTTCTTTTTTATTTGCCACAATTAAATTGGCTTGTAGAATGCTCATTGGAAATATCAGCATAGTCAAGAACATCCCTGCGGTGTAATTAGAAATATGATTATACTTTATGCCAAATAGTGTTGGTATAATATAAGAGGCATAACAATACACAAAAATGTAAGCCAATACTCCATATGTATTCATTATAAATACACATATTTTATACACTTCAGGCGCTCTTTCATTTACTGCTATCTTTGTTTTTGATAATTGTGGAAATATCGTTGACGATAACATGAGAGGAATAATTTCAGCCATTGCAAATAATTTAAATGAAATTTCATAATAGCTTACTTGCTCCAAGGGTAGGAATTTTGATGCCAAAATATTTCCTACAGACCAATACAAAACGGATATACTTCCTATTATTACAAACGGCCAATTTTTAGTCACCACCTTTCTCCAATGTTCTATTAGATGAGTTTTGAGTATTATTTGCCTAATGTTAATTTTTTCGCCAGCGGTAAAACGTATGAATAATTGCAATGTAATTACGCGTAGAAATACCAGACTAATCAATATCTGGAATATAGACATTTGATGAAAAAATAATGAAACTCCCAACATCACTTTCAAAAGTGCTTCACAAAACAAAATCATAAAGGTTCGGTGTTGTTCATATGAAATGATGTTGATGCATTTTATTGCATAGATGATATTGTCAAAAACTACATTCAGTCCAATAATTAAGGCTAATTGAGTAGGAATACCAAAGCCATATAGTAAAGTAGATATAACCAATAATACGATGTAAAATCCAACACCAGATTGTATTTGTATCTGTAGAAATTGATCGGTTAAGTTCTGTTTGTTTTCTGATGTAGCTATGTTTCGCATATACCATTGTCCTAAGCCAAGAGAAGAGAATGACAAGATCATCCCATACATGGTATTTGCAATAATATAATTTCCAAAATCAAGTGTATTGTATTTCCTGGCTATAATAATAAAAAATATACTGTATAAAATATTTTGTGCAAATGATGAAATTGTCCCCCACAAACTATTTTTTAAAATGGATTTATTTTTCAATAGAAAGGTTTTCTTCGAATCAAAGATTCATTTTTGGATTTGATATTCTCGACCATAAGTATGGTTATAGTTACTGCAACTAACATTCCAATTCTTACATCACCCAAAGAATACAATGTATAAAATCCAATGAGCCAACTAATCACTGCTGCTCCAAGTATTGAGCAATTATCATTGTATTTTATGGAAAAACTTTTGAATAATGGAATGAGTATCAATGATAAAAAGGCCAAGAAACCAATTGTGCCATATTCTATCAACCACTTCAAGTATCCACTTTCAGGATGATCAAAAAAGATCATTTCATTGTCTCCCATCCAATACTGATCTGGATGATGTATTCTTACATAATTCGCATAATTACCTGCTCCAATTCCCCATATAGGATGTGTTTTATAAATTTGAATTGCATCATTCCAGATATCATTTCTGAATTCATACGACTCTGATAAAGATGCTCTTTTGAATACTGGTAAATTTTTTCCGACTGTCATTACTATAATTGACAATACACATATCATGAGAATAAAAAATAATGCTTTTCCTTTCTTGAAAAAAATGTATGCCAAACCAACAAACATTCCACCTAATGCGGCTCTGCTTCCTGAAATTAGAATCGCAGAAACAGCAAAATAGGGTAACATCTTCATAATGGCATTCCAATTTTTATCATTTTCAATCGGAATGAACATGATCAAACCCGACATTGCCAAAAATTGTGCATATTTCTGTGGATCCTGAAAAAAACTTGGATATCGAACAGCTTCACCACCTGCAACATTGATGTTTTCTGATTTTGAAAGACTGATGCCACTGCCTAATATTAGCTGAGCAAGTAGAAATACAAACGAGAATAAAAGGCATATTCTAAGAGCTTTCAATATCTCATTTTTAAAATCATTATTGATCAAAACTTCTTCAAAAATAATCTTAGCATAAATGATTATTGCACCTATCTGAATAACAGCTTTCACGGTGTTTTCTCCAATTTCTTCGGCAAGAAAGCAACCTACAATAATGGATATGATCATCACAAATATGATCAAATGTATATATCCAATATTCCTGATTTTGTTTTTCTTCGGTTTGTAAAAGGCTATTATAAAAAGTATGGTAGATAGCTCAAAAATGCTCATACTGTGGATACCAGGTATGATGTCGATATTCATAAAAGGAAACAAGTATAAACTATAAAGGATAAAATGTTGATTAGTATTGCCTTTCATCAAAAACATGCAATAAGCTAAAGTCAACATACATATACCGCCCAGCGCAATCTGAATTAATGCAATCATTTAGTAAGCATCATTTTATCCATGTTCCTGTTATACGACAAATGTTTTCGGCTAGTGAAACATGTTCAAGAATCTCACATCTTGGAATTTGAAATGGATCTGTTTCTTTCAATTTTATAGGATATGGTTTTGTTGTAAAAGCCAATTTGAACTTATGTTTTTTCAGGATTTCAATTTCTCTTATACCATAGCTTCCATTGGGGTAAGCAAAATAGGGTACTGTTTTACCTATCCATTGTTTTAATTTATGATGCGCCTCTAATATTTCGTATTCCATTTTATTTTCATCGCATTTTGGCAATATTGGATGATGCTTTGTGTGACTACCAAAACTCACCCAATCGGAATGGCTGTGCGATTTTATCATATATGGTTTCAGCCCTTCTCTTTTTATTTCTATTAACTTTCTTAATTCTACTATGGCCTTTTCACGTTCTGAATTTTCTAGTTTCTTATACCAGTCCACATTTCTTACTTTCAGACCCATTTCTTTCGCTTTTTTTACATAACTCCACCAATATCCTCCTCCATTTTCAATAGGATCAGTTGTTAGGAATATGCAAATTGGAAATCTTAATTTTTCACAGAACGACATAATATCTATGTTGTTATTCCATCCATCATCCATTGTTATAATTGATTTACCTTTTGGCATTTCTTGATTTTGATCCATCATTGCATTCAATTCTTCAATGCTTATAAATGAAATGCCTTTTTTTTTCATCCATCGAATAATTTGATTCAGTTGATGCTTACTCATATTATGCGTATAAATGGAGAGAATCAAATCTCCATTTTTGCATTGTTCAATTATTTTATTTGGTTTGCCGCTAATAATTTTAATTTTTGCAACTAAATAGGCTGCAATATTCCTTAAATTTATTTTCATAAATTATTTACTATTCAATTCAGATGCAGTTCTTCCTTTTCAACATTTATAAGATCTGTCATTTTCTTTCCTGCCTTTTCGATAATATTCACATTATTTTTATTTGTTTCTGCAATCATCATATATCCTAGTGAAGGCAACATTAACTTTATTTGGTTACTGCTTACGCTAAGGACTTCACCTTCATAATTCATCAGTGGGCCCCGAAGAATTTTAACCTTATCATGAATATTGACTACCTTTTTTTCTAATTGCACCTCCTGAAATTCATCTAGAAATAATTTGATTTCATTGATTTCTTCATCCTTTACTACTGCTGGTTTCCCAATCCAGTAAACAATATTTACTATATCACTGCAAGCAGATTTAATTCTATAGAGTTCAGTATCCAAGGTCCGAACAAAAACATAAGAACTGAAAACAGGCTCATGGATTACTTTTTTACGATCTGACCATTGACGAATTTTCATATTCAAGGGACAATAATTTTCAACACCTTTTTTTGTCAAGGTTGCCGCTACTTTTTTTTCACATTTCGATCTGGTGTACAAAACATACCACTTCATACGTCAATTTTAAAAGTAAAAAATACTGATTATGCTATTTTATTTTTTTGTTTTACAACCGTTTTTGATGTTATTGATTTTTTTAATCTTTTATCGCCGCCATATACATAACCATAACCATATCCTTTTTGCGAAAATCCTCTTGATCTGACACCATTGAATATAATTGCCATGTTTTTAAGTGGATTCATTTTAATTATTTGGTCAAGTCTTTCTACAATATTTTTTGGAGTATATGAATGTCTTACCATAAATAATGTAACATCACAAAATCCAGAAATCAAAAATGCATCTGTAACTAAATTTACTGGCGGACTATCCACGATTACTACATCATAATGGTCTTTCGCATCTTTCAGAAATATTCCAATCTTTTTTTCATCTAACAATTCAGAAGGGTCATTATGGAAGGATCCAGAAGACAAATAGTAGAATTGTTCAAATTCTTTTAATGTGATTGCTTTTTCTTCAATTGTATATTCTGATTGTAAAATATCTGTAACACCTTCTTGATTTTCAATTTTAAGTAACTTATCCAATGACGCATTATGCATATCTAAATCTATCAACAATACTTTTTTTCCAGTTAATGCATAACTAGCTGCAAGATGAGCGGCAAAAAAACTTTTCCCTTCACCTGAAATACTGGATGTTACCAATATTGTTTTTTTCTCCGCCCCAAATAGTTTTTGCCTAATTGTATATCTAATTCTCCTGAATTCTTCTGCTATATATGATCTTTTCCCAGGCAATATACTCAGGCTATCCTTGCTTTTACACATAGCCACTTCTCCCCAAATTGGAATCTCTGTTGAAGCTTCGAGCTCCTTCCTGTATAATATATTAGCGTTTAATACTTCCCTCGCGCCAATAATAGAAATAGGGAAGCCTATAACGGCAAACAACGCCACTCCCAATACATATAGCTTGTTTGGAGAAACTGGATCTTTTGCTGCATGGGCATGATCTACCACACGTGTGTCTGATATAGTAGATGCATAAGACAATTCACTCTCTTCCCTTTTTTGCAATAAAAATGAGTAGATTCCATTTTTTATGTTTTGTTCTCTGCTGATTTCCAGTAATTCTCTTTCCTTTGCTGGTATACTATGCAACATTTCATTGTAACTATTATTCGTTGCATAAATATTTTTCTTGCTTTCTTCCAGGTTTTTCCTTTGCAAAGCTATATTCTCCTTAATGTTTGATTTGGTTTTCTTTATTTGATCTGTCAAAGAAATCAACATCGGATTATTTTCTGCAACTGTCTTTTTTAGTTTTTCTCTTTCTAATTCCGACTGATTCAATGAATTTATTAACTGGGTCATGTTTGGATCATTAATGCCCCAACTCGCTGGAATGATACCTGATAAATTTCCGTTTTCGCTTATCTGTCTATCCAATTGATTCATTACTGAAATTTGAAGATTCAAATCACTCAACTTTTGGTCGTTTTGACTCACATTTTGTAAAAACAGTTGTCCCTGAGTGCTTATGTCAACAGCTCCCGCACTTGATTTGTATTGCTGAATTCTTTTTTCAATATTCAAAAGATCTGAACCCACAATATTCAATCGGTCTTCTATAAATGATAATGTATTCTTTGCAAGCAAATTTTTCTCATGCAAACTTGTTTGGTTGTAAGATGAAATGATTTCATCAAGCACATGTTCTGCTAGAGCTGGGTCATAATCTCGATACGTTAAATCAATTACACTCGAGAGTTTATTTGTTGATGTAACTTTCAATCTACTTTGTACTTGCCTGATGCTTTCAGACATATCATTCAGAACTATATACCATTTATTGTCATTGTAGTCACTATAGTTGTTTTTCTGTAAATGAAATTTCATTTCTCCATACGAAGTCTTTACCCATTGTTCAACTGGGTAGGTTTTGTTGTCTATAACAACACGATTCTGTTTATCGATTGCTATCGGAATATTATTTTTTTTAGGAACCAAAAGATTTTCAGGAGTCAAAACTTCAATTGAAACAGGACTTTCTAGATATTCAAATTTGTCTTTAAATTTCCCAGTACTATATACTCGTGCATATAAATGTAATTTATTCACTACTTCATTCAGTACAGATCTTGATTGCAATACCTCAATTTCATTTTCAATAATTTTTTTGGAACTGATTAAATTCAACGACTCCATAAATTTGGAATCTTCGTTTCCTTTTTTCTCATCTTTAATAATAAGAGTTGCATTTGCCTCATAGGAGGGTGTTGCAATTTTTATGTATATAACTGACAGCAATGACGTAATCAAAAATAATATCAGAAATATTGGCCAATACGGCGCATATGTTGATATCATTTTCATGATGAGAATCTCATCCCTGTCTTTAAATTCGTTTGTATGCATGAGTTTAATTTTACAATACCCTGTCTAATACAATAACTGCTACTGATATACCGGAAAGAATAGCTGGCATTATTTGTCTGCCTCGGCCAACACTTGCCAACCTGTTCTTGTTTGCTTCTACGTAAATCACATCGTTTGGCTTTAGATAATAATATTTTGATGAAATGAACTTTGATTGATTTAGATCTATCCTGACAATTTCTTTTTTACCATTATCTTCTCGGATGAGCAAAACATTATTCTTCTTGCCATAAGGTGTTATATCTCCAGCCAATCCCAGGGCTTTTAACAGCGAGATGTTCTCATTGGGTACGGATATAACAGTTGGATGACCTACTTCACCAATGACTGTTACTTCAAAGTTTACATGTCTTATACTTACAATTGGTTCTACCAGCAGCTTATTTTCCTTCAATAATTTTGTAATATTATCCTGTAATTGTTTTTTATTTAAACCGGCAGCTGTCATATTTCCAATCAATGGCAATTGAATACAGCCATCATTGTCGACCATATATCCAGAGCCTGATCTTTTATCTGAATTGTCGTTGTTGTTAACGCTTGGGCCGTTAGGTACATTAAAAACTTCACTTGCTTCCTGATTAAGACTGCTTATGGATATATTAAGTATATCATGCTTTTGAATTTTCCAATCACTATATGCATTGGATGTTACGAAGCTTGTGTCTTTTGCATTATTAAAGTATGTTGCTTGTCTTGTATCTATACACGATGTTGTAATGACTGAATACAATACAATAATGATTGGTAGAAGCTTTTCTGATTTCATAAGAGAGAAATGGTTTTCGACTTGGTATGATACACCTTCGGTACATTCACCCACAGTGATTTGATTGAACTAACGATGCGAAAATATTTTTCAGATCATTTGTATTCAATGACTAAAGTGCCGTAAAGGAGTGATGAAAATCAGCTACGAATAGATGGTGCGGGAAAATATTAAATGTGCTTTAAAAAGATATGCAAGGATATTTTTTACAAAACTATTCCTTCGTTTTAAAGACAATTTCATTAGAATATTCTGAAAACATGCCTGTGCCATACTTGTATCTCATCCTTACCCGATATGTTGTAGATGGCTTAAGGTTGAAAAGTTTACATGGCGACCCCCAAACACAAAATACTTTTTCCCAATCCGACATGTCTGACTTGTATTCAGGAACGCTTACAAAGCTTATTGGCTTGGGCGAACAATAATTAATGAAGGTTTGTCTTTCAGCTGTTATTGTTGCCATATCGTTTTTAATATCTATTGCACTGATATTTTTAGGGGTAGGACATGTTGTTTTAAATCGTATAACATTCGAAAAATCAGATCTGATTCCTTTTGCACAATTTCGTTGGATTCTGACTTCATATGAAGTACAAGGTTCTAAATCAGTCAATTCAAATTTGATCATATTACTTTGAATAAATATCTCATTCCATTTGAATGAGCCCTCTTTTCGCCATGATAAATAATATTCAGTGGGAATATTGGTTTGCTTGAATTCATTCGAAGTG
Organism: Chitinophagaceae bacterium; assembly: GCA_947447005.1. GTDB lineage: Bacteria > Bacteroidota > Bacteroidia > Chitinophagales > Chitinophagaceae > Pollutibacter. The sequence continues at coordinate 31,863 of CANFHO010000004.1, read as the reverse complement.
CCGTTAGTGTAATTCACATTTTGTGTAAACCATCTTAATGATATGCAATTGATGAACGGACCTTCTGCAATGCTTAGTTCCTGAACAGGACAATCCAATTTAATGGGTTCATCTCCAGTTTTAATTGGAGAGCTGATGTTACTAGTGTCATTTCCACTATTTTGTTCTGAAGTATGATCATCAGTAGATGGTTCAAATTTTCCATTTTCTTCCCTGACTTGAGCATAAACAAATCGGATACTTTTGATTTTTGTTGAATAATGTTCGTTATAAGTTGTTTTTTCCTTGCAGGAAGTCCCATAATCCAATTGCTCATCACCACCCATCCATGTGCTGCCACCAAGTGTAGCATTGGGCAGAATTGACTCTTGAACATTTCTAATGGTTTCTTTGCCGCAATGATCAGTTATGATGAACCGTACTTTTATAAAGATTTTTCTATTGACATTGTTCTTCACAACCAGTGAAGTTCCTTCATAACCTCCTATGTTTATACCGGTAGTACCAAATTTGACCGAAATCCTGTTCTCTTTTATATCATTCATGTACCACATGATGGCACTACCATTGAATGTTTGTCCGGTTAAATGCCCCAAAACAGCAAACATCAATATTTGTATAAAACCAAGCCTTTGGGATATGAGCTTTGTTCGCATAACTGGAAATTTGACTTACGGAAGGTAAGATTTTGTATTTCAATGCAGCATTTTGTCTAATTATATTGTCTCTCGAACGAAATTAGGCAATTAGACAAGGTGTAAAATTGACACATTTGCGCTTATTTATCAATCAGAAATGATATTACGCATAAGTATAAAAAAATACCTATTAAAAAATTTAAAAAAGTTGGTAGGTATCGAAAAAAAATTAAATTTGTTAACTATTCACAATCATTAATCTTAAAACTAACAGTATGAGACGAGCGCTACTGACAGCTTGTTACGTTCTGTGCGCATGTTTAATGACATTTGCACAAACGCGTCAGCTTACCGGTAAGGTAATTGGCCCTGATAACCAGGGTGTTGTTTCTGCCACTGTAAAGGTTAAAGGAGGCAATGCTGCCACCACAACCAATGCAGATGGTGTTTTCAGTTTAAAAGTTCCTTCAGGTAATGTTACCTTGGAAGTCTCTTCAGTGGGATTTGCATCCAAAGAAGTGGCAGTTACAGGAGGACAATCTTCCATTACAATTTCACTTGCTACTGATGCTACACAGCTTCAGGACGTAGTTGTAACTGTATTGGGTATTTCTAAGCAAGCCAAAAAATTAGGCTATGCAGTAACAACCGTAAATAATGAAGCACTCAGCAAGGCAAGGGAAACCAACGTTGCTGCATCATTGAGTGGTCGTGTTGCAGGTTTGAAAGTTGCTGGTACCAATGGTGGACCTCAAGGAACAGTTAAATTGTTGCTCAGAGGTAACCCAGGTATGAACACTTCAGGTCAACCTTTGTTTATTATCAATGGTGTTCCCATGGATAACTCACAACGTGGTAGCTCTGGTGAGTGGGGTGGTGCTGATAACGGAGACGGTATCGGTAACTTGAACCCTGATGATATCGAGACTATGACAGTTTTGAAAGGTCAATCAGCATCAGCGCTTTATGGTTCAAGAGCATCAAATGGTGTTATCTTGATCACCACTAAGTCTGGTAAGAAAAATGACTTCGCTGTAGATTATAACATGAACTACATGGAAGATCATGCGATTGATTACAATGACTTTCAATATACTTACGGTCAAGGTATCGGTGGTGCTAAACCAACAACTGTTGCTTCTGCCATCCAAAACTCAAGGATGAGCTGGGGTGCTAAATTGGACGGTACACAAACAATCCAATTTGATGGTAACTACTACCCTTATTCAGCTGTAAAAAACAACATTAAGACTTTCTATCGTTCTGGCCCGGCTTTGACAAACACAGTTGCTTTGTCTAAAGGTGGTAAAGATGGTTCTTTCAGACTTTCTGTTTCAAATTTGAACAGCAATGGTATTGTTAGGAAAAACAACTTGATCAGAAATACTGTGAACTTGAATGCTTCACAAGATATCACTGATAAATTGAACATTAGTGTTTTTGCTTCTTACCTTGATCAACAATCAAATGGTGTTCCAAAAACAAGTGATGGTCCGTTGAACGTGAACAATGGTCTTTTCCTTGCAACAAACGTAAATCAAAAGATTCTTGCTCCTGGATACAACACGTTGACTGGTGCTGAGAATGTATATTTTGATGATGCTTATGTTACAAACCCATGGTTTGTTGTAAATCAATTGGTGAATACACTTGGAAGAAGAAGGTTTACTACTTCAAACACACTCAGATACAATTTTGAAAAATGGCTCTACAGCCAGGTTCGTGTTGGTTATGATGTTGAAAATGACCGCACCCTCAGTGTAACTCCTTGGGGAACTGGTTATTCAAATGGTACCAAAGGTGGTTTGGATGGTCTTAACCAATCTACACGTTATGAATTGAACGTGGATGCAATGGTGGGTGGAAATCATGAGATCACCAGTGATCTTACAGTTGACGCTGCTGTTGGAGCTAACCTCCGTAAGAACAAATATGAGCTTACAGGCGTGAGCGGAAGTCCTTTTATCCTTCCTTACCTCTACTCATTCAATAACGTAACCAACTACGGTAGGAACTACGGTTTCTCTCAAATTGAATCACATTCAGCTTATTATACTGCAGATCTTTCTTACAAGAACTATCTGAACTTGGGTACTACAGGTAGGTATGATGCTTACTCTACATTGCCAACGAACAACAATACCATTTTTGTTCCTTCGGTTACAGGTAGCTTCATCTTCTCTGATGTTGTTAAAATTAAAAACCTTAGCTATGGTAAACTCCGTGCTTCGTTTGCAAAAACAAGCAATGAGTTGACAACTCCATATGCTACCAGAGTTTATTATTCTCTTGGTAACTCATACAATGGTTTGCCAGTGGGAAGCTTCAGTACTTCACTTCCAAGTGGTCTCTTGAAGCCGTTTACTACACAAGAACTTGAATTTGGTGCTGAATTGAGATTCTTCGGAAACAGGTTGACAATCGATGCGGCATACTTCACCAAGAAGACAAGCAACGAGATCATGAGTGCTTCTTACAGTATCGCTTCTGGTGCAACAAGTGGTTATGTTCCAACTGGTTCTACTCAGAACAAAGGACTTGAACTTCAATTGGCTGGTTCTCCAATCCGCACAAAGAATTTCAACTGGACTACAACACTTAACATCACCAGCGTACAAAACAAGATTTTGCATACTGGTCCTACCAATGCAAGGCTTGGCCTTGGTCAAGGTCGTGGTACCCTCGGAAATGCAATCACTGCATACCTCCCTGGTTATGCCGGACCACAGATTATGGCTTACGACTACAAGTATGATGCAAAAGGTGCTATTATTGTTGATGCTTCTGGTTTGCCTGTTCAAGGTGATTTCAAACCTTTCGGTTCTGTTCTCCCTACACTTTATGGTGGTTGGAACAACGAATTCTCTTATAAAGATTTGACATTCTCTTTCTTGATTGACTATAACTATGGTAACAAAGTGCTTTCAATGACAAGCTACTATTCTTATGTTAGAGGCTTGAATCAAGCAACTTTGGCTGGCAGGGAAACTGGTGTAACAACTGGGGTAACTGCAGCAGGTTCTGCTAACACAGTTGCAGCAACCGCACAAACTTACTATACAGCGGTAGCACAAAGGATTACAAAGACTCATATCTTGGATGGCGATTTCATCAAATTGCGTCAGGTTTCTTTGGGATACAACATTCCTCAAAATTACCTGAAAGGTCTTAAGATCATTCAATCTGCTCAAATCTCCTTTGTTGGTCGTAACCTTCTTTGCCTGATGAAGAAAACTGATAATATTGATCCAGAAGCAACTTTTGGTTCAAATATCAACTACTATGGTATCGAGGGAACAAACCTGCCTTCAACAAGGTCATATGGTGTTAACTTGAATGTCAAGTTTAAAAAATAATCAGACGCTGAATTATAAATCAATAGTAAATTAACTAACATGAAAAGATTATTATTATTGCCAATTATTGCAGCGTTAGTGATCCCCTTCGGTTGTACGAAGGATTTCCAACGCATCAATACAAACCCAACTGCGGCGAGTCCTGCAAGCTTTGACGCGAACTACTTCCTGTCAAATGCCCAGCAAACTTATAAGGAAGGTATTGCTGGCTATCAAGGCCCAATCCTTTTCCAATCAGGATGGGTTCAAATCCTTGCTTCTTCAAGTTCAGGAAGTGCGAACTATTATTCAAACATGGATAAATATGTTCCATCTTCAAATACCAACTCATATTTGGCCAGTAGCTGGACAAACTGTTTCCGTGCTGGTAGCTTGGCAACACAAATCATCAAAGATTATGGTACCAATGCTACTCAAGTAAATGCAGTTAGTGCTGCCTATGTAATGAGAGCACTTGCTATTTCTTATGCCGCTGATGTATATGGTGATTTGCCATACGCTGAAGCATTCCAGGCTGAACTTGGTATTACACAACCTAAATACGACAAACAACAGGCAGTTATGTTGAAGCTCCTTCAAGAGCTTGATGCAAACCTTCCTAAGTTTGATGCAACCAAGCCAAAACCAACAGCAGACCTTTTCTATGCTGGTGATGTTGCAAAATGGAAAAAGCTTGGTTATTCTGTAATGCTTCGCATTGCTATGCGCTTAACCAAAGCGGATGCAGCAACTGCAAGAACATATGCTGAAAAAGCATATGCTGGCGGAACAATGGCTGCAACTACTGATGATTGCTTCATGGTAGGTAACAACGCCAACGGTTATAGCAGTCCTAATGGTAGGGCCCTCCTTGTTGTGGATGACCTCTATCAAGTTAGATGGAGCAAAAAGTTGATGGATTATCTTCAGGCAACTTCTGATCCACGTATTGGAGCTATGGCTGAAATTCCAGTACCAGGTATTGCAGGTAACAACGCAACCTCTGCTGGTGATAACACTGCTGCAAACCAGTTGGGTATGCCAAATGGCTATGACCTAAATGGTGGCGCAACCGATATCTCTGCTGCTCCTGGTTATCCAGGATCAAATGGAACTGGTGGTGATGCATGTAAAATTGGTAAATACTCAAGGCCTAGGGCTTCTGTATATGATAACAGAGATGCTCCAGTGTTCATCATGGCATATGCTGAATCTGAACTTTTGTTGGCAGAAGCTTCTTCAAGAGGTTGGAGCACTGGTAGCGCTGCAACGCACTATGCAAATGGTGTAACTGCTGGTATCGTTTCACTTGGTACTTTCAGTGCAACTGCTGCTGCTGTTGCTACTCCGGCTGCTGCTGCTGCTTACGCTGCTGCAAATCCACTTACAGCAGTTGCTGCAAATCAATTGCAACAAATCAACGAACAAATCTGGGCTACTTCTGGTATCCTGATGGACTTTGCTGAATCTTGGAGCAACTGGCGCAGGTCTGGTTTCCCAGTTCTTACTCCTGTAAACTATACAGGTAACTTCTCTGGTGGTACAATTCCTAGAAGGCAATTGTATCCTACAGGTGAAGTTGCAGTTAACCCAACAAACTATGCTGCAGGTGTTGCTGGCCTTTCTGGTGGCGATGCTTGGACTTCAAGAGTATGGTGGGATAAATAATAGCATTTCACATGCTAAAAAATTATGCCAGGCAATTGTTGCCTGGCATTTTTTTTAGAACGAATAAAGTACCTTTAATAGGATATTCAAAACTGCTTTTTGAATCAATTCATATTACCAATGGACAACTCACCACGTATCCTTTATACTTCAATCTTATATTGCTTAATTTCATTTTTATCTCTCCACTCTTTTGCACAAAAAACATTTACTGAGCTGCCAGCATCTGAAACAGGTATCCAATTTCAAAATCGATTGGTTGAAAGTGCGGGCATCAATATTATTACTTACGAATACTTCTATAATGGGGGGGGCGTGGCAGCAGGCGATTTTAACAATGATGGACTCACCGATCTTTATTTCACCGGTAATATGTCGACCAACCGTCTTTATGTAAACAAAGGTGGATTGAAATTTGAAGACATTACAAAGGCCTCCGGAACAGCTGGTCGCCCAGGGTGGAAAACCGGAGTTTCCGTTGCTGATGTCAATGGCGATGGCTTGCTCGATATATATGTGTGCTTCTCAGGTGATCTTGATTCTACCCAACGCGCAAATCAACTATTCATCAACAACGGCAATCTCACATTCACAGATAAAGCCAAAGAAATGGGTGTGGCTGATATGGGATATACTACCCATGCTGCCTTCTTTGATATGGATCGTGATGGAGACCTTGATCTCTATGTTTTGAATCATAATATTAAAAATCTTCGCAACTTCGATGCCTCTTTTGTAAAAAAAATGGTTGATCCATTTGCAGGAGATCGATTGTATGAAAATAAAAATGGCAAGTTCGTCGATATATCCCGCAAAGCAGGTATCATTTCCAATCCCTTAGGTTATGGATTGGGACTGCATGTTGCTGATATTAACAATGATGGATGGGCAGATATATATGTTTCAAATGATTATGTTGAAGAGGATTACCTCTATATCAATAACAAAAACAATACGTTTACCGAAACATTGAAATCATCTTTTGGCCACCTCTCCAACTTTTCCATGGGCGTTGATATCGCTGATATAAACAATGATGGGCTGGCCGATATCTATACACTTGATATGTTGCCTGAAGATAACAGGCGACAAAAATTACTCTATGCTCCTGATAACTATGAACTCTATAACAATCAGCTCGAGCATGGATTCTACCACCAACTCATGCGAAACATGTTGCAGTTGAACAATGGCAATGGTACATTCAGTGAGATAGGGCAAATGGCAGGAATTTCAAACACAGACTGGAGCTGGGCTGCACTCTTTGCCGATTTCAATCACGATGGTAAAAAAGATCTTTTCGTTACAAACGGATATGGACGTGATATGATAAACCGTGACTTCATGAAATTTTATGCAGATGAACGTCTAAAACATATCCAGGGAAAAACCGATAGCAAAATGTTTCAAATGCTGCAAGGCATCCAATCCACTCCTTTGCATAATTACATTTTTGAAAACCAGGATGGCTTTCATTTCAAAGACCGGTCAGCTGATTGGGGCTTCGATCAACTGAACTTTTCACATGGGGCAGTATATGCTGATCTCGACAATGATGGAGATCTAGATCTGGTTATGAACAGAATGAATCAGGAAGCAGGTATTTACAGAAATAATACCATTGAGAATAAATCAGGAGGTCACTTTATTACAATCGAATTGAAGGGCAAGGATAAAAATACAAATGCCATTGGTGCCAAAGTGATTGCCTATACAAATCAACACGCATATACTTTTCAAAACTTCCCTGTCCATGGATTTCAGTCTTCAATGCAAATCCCTATGAATATTGGATTTCCTGAACAACACCTTGATTCCATTCAGGTGCAATGGCAAAACGGAAAAATACAAACACGTAAGCAAAATATCCCTGTTGATGGAATAACTACCATCATTCAAGCAGATGATCAATCCTATACGAAGTCAGAGCCAATCAAAGCAAAGCCCGTTTTCCAAAAAGGAGAATCAAAGTTTGCATATAAGCATTATGAAGATGTAGTAAATGATTTTAAAATTCAGCCACTGATGCCCAATATGATTTCATACAGTGGTCCTCATATTATTCAGGCTGATATCAATAACGATAAACTTCAAGATCTTTTCATATGCGGCGCAAAGGATCAACCTGGCACCATCTTTCTGCAACAAAAAAATGGCATGTACCTGGAAGATTCACAACGTGCATTTCAGGAAGATGCAAGTGCAGAAGATTGTGATGCCCTATTCTTCGATGCAGATAAGGATGGAGATTTGGATTTGTATGTTGTAAGTGGAGGTTATGCCATCAACGATGACAATGATTTGCAGGATAGATTGTATATCAATCAAAATGGAAAATTCTCACTGAAAAAAGATGCATTGCCTCTTGAGAAACTTGCTGGGTCATGTGTTGTCTCTTTTGATTTCGATAAAGATGGTGATCTTGATCTTTTTGTTGGAAGCAGAGTTGTTCCGGGAAAATATCCAGAAACACCTGAAAGCATTTTGCTTGAAAACAATGGGCAAGGAATTTTTACAAATGTTACCAGCAAAATGGCACCATCACTGCGTTTTATTGGTATGTTGACTGACGCTATTGGGGCTGATTTGAACGGAGATGCATATCCGGAATTAATCATTGCAGGAGAATGGATGACGATCAGGGTATTTTCTTTTTCACACAATGAATGCAAAGAAACCACATCATCTTATTTTTCAAGTCCTTATTATGGTTGGTGGAATACATTGAAAATAGAAGATCTTGACAAGGATGGCGATCTTGATTTGGTTGCAGGAAACTGGGGAACCAATAGTCAATTGAAAGGCTCAGAAAATGAACCTGTTACTTTGCATTATGCCGACTTTGATGGAAATGGTTTTATTGATCCCATCCTATGTTATTTCATTCAGGGCAAATCATATCCCATGGCTTCCCGTGATGAAATCACAGATCAAATTGTGAGCCTTCGTCAGAAATTTCCTACCTACGATTCCTATGCAGATGCAACCATCGAGGATATATTCACAGAAGAACAATTGAAAAATGAAAAGGTATTGAAAGCTGATTTTATGCATACTGTTTGGTTTGAAAACAAAAACGGTACATTCATCATGCATATGCTTCCTGTTGAAGCAGATATGTCGTGTATACATGCCATCTTAATCGATGATTTCAATCACGATGGAAATAAGGATATACTCATTGCGGGTAATGCAGATCAAATGAGAATCAAGATTGGTAAGATGGATGCAAACTACGGTGTATTGCTTGCTGGTGATGGCAAAGGAGATTTTAAGTATGTTGATCAGAGCCTCTCAGGGCTCAATATAAAAGGCCCTGTTCGTGATTTAATCTTGTTGAATGGGAATAATGAAAAGAAAACAATTATGGCTGCCATCAACGATGGCGCGCCCTTATTTATAAATTATTGATCATGAAGATGAGCGCAAAAAAATATCTCTTATTGGTTTCCATGATTTGCTATGTGCAATTTTCATGGGCTCAACACACCATTACTGCAACTGACTATGTGAAAGCATTGAAAAAGGTTACCGATGTGATGCTCAATGATGTTGCTTCTCCTGTGGCTGCCAGCAGATATTATGCCTATATTACTTTATCCGCATACGAAACCAAAGCATCTTTTAACACTTCATCACAACCATCATTTAAAGGCAAGATAAAAGGGTTTAACGGTGCAATTGTTTCAGGTTCAAATACTGAAGGAACATCACCTGCATTGGCTTCGGTCCTCGCAATTTTCAAAGCAGGACAATTGTTGCTTCCATCTGGATATATGGTTAAGAGGGAGTTGGATTCTGTTGCTCACATTTATGATATAAATGAAGAAAATAAAAAGCTGTTTGATAAGACACTCGCTTGGGTTGAGCCCATTGTTAGGCAAATCGTTCAACACGCAAGAACAGATGGGTTTACCAAGTTGAATAACCTATCAAGATATACTCCCTTGAAAGGTGATGGCTTTTGGCAACCAACAGCGCCCGCTTTTATGGCTCCGGTTGAACCACATTGGAATACCATCCGCACCTTTACATTGGATTCTGCACAGCAATTCAAAACAGTGCGACCTGCAGCATACAATGCATCAAAAAATTCAGTCTTCTATAAAATGATGCTGGAGGTGTATAATACCACACAGCATCTAACAGAACAACAGAAAGACATTGCCAGTTTTTGGGATTGCAATCCTTTTGCAGTGCAACAAATCGGACATGTTGAATTTGGGTTAAAGAAAATTTCGCCAGGAGGACATTGGATTGGTATTACTGGGATCGCCTGCTTAAAAAAAGGGTTTGATTTGGATCATACCATCCTTGTTCATGCTTTGGTATCCATGACCATGGCTGATGCCTTTATTGCATGCTGGGATGAAAAATACAGGAGCAATAGGGTGCGTCCAGAAACAGTGATTCAGCGATTGGTAGACCCTCGTTGGAGACCATTGCTTCAAACACCTCCATTTCCTGAATATGTATCAGGACATAGTGTTGCTTCCAATGCATCTGCTGTGATGTTGACGCAGATTTTTGGCAATGATTTTTCGTATGATGATGATACGGAAGTAGAGTTTGGATTACCCATCAGGCATTTTACTTCATTTAAGCAAGCTGCTTCAGAAGCAGCCATTTCACGATTGTATGGTGGCATACATTATATGGATGCAATTGAAGCAGGCAAATGGCTTGGTGTAAAAGTTGGAGATTTGGCGGTCAAGAAGTTGAATGAATATTTTAAATTTTTCAAGCAAGGATTAAAATAGGCAAGGAGGCAAAGAGGCAATGAGTCGCTTTTCTTACTTATTCTAAGCTCTTTGCCTCCTTGCCTCTTTGCCTTGTAGTCTATATTTCCTCAAACTCCAAATAATCATCCTTGTCTACGCTTGGCTTTGTTTTAGGAGTAGCCTGTTTTGCAGATTGTTGTTGCTGTTGATATTGTTGCTGTTCTCTAACGGAGTCAAATTGTTTTTTTACCTGTCGTGTTGTTTTTACAACAGGAATCACAAGTTCAAAAATGAACCTGAATGCGAAGTAGACCAAAAATCCCAATAATATATAACGAACCATTCTGCAAATATAAATAAGTATTCACAACCCTGTGCCTTGTGCCCTGTGCCTCGTGCCTTGAATTTATTTGTTAAATTTCTCCCCGGCAGCATGAATGCCTTCTCCAATTTTGTCTGCAACCGTTGCTGCAAAATTTCCTACACCCTTTTGTAGCTTTTCACTTTCCATGAATCGGGTGACAATCTCCCTCCAGAAATTGGCTGAATTCTTCTTCACTGTTCCAAAAACACTGTTCATGGACATGCGGATATAATTGTGGCGTAGATGTTGAAAGTTTACATCTAATTTGACTTCAAGATCTTTTTGTTTTTCTTTCAAATCTCGAATCGATCGATTCAATGCATGTATAGTTCGAATAGGTTTACGCATGGCAGTTGTATTAATATTCATCCTCCTCTTCTTCCTCTAATGAGCTGAGAAGAAATAGCCTGACAAATGGGTTCACAAAAAGAGGTTTTTTAAAGATAAAGCATATGATAATCAACAAGATAAAAACCCCGCTGCCTGTAAGGTATCCAAGGGCTGCACTTCCCATCAGAGACGTCATCCACCATGAAAAAGAAATCACCAGAAACAATACAAACATCAGTAATAGAAAACATATAATGGTGATAAAAGCCAAAATGCCCAATGTTTTGGATGCCGATCGCACCAGTGAAAGTTTTAGGATTTCCAGCCTTGTATCAAGGTATTCAGATACCAGCTTCCTGTTTTCGTCGAAAAAATCATGAAGGTTATCGTTTGGCATGTCGGGTTGTGGGTTGTTGGGGTATTGTTTTATCACTGAAGTTAGGACTTTCATAACTTTAGTTTACTGATCTTAATCATAAAAGGCCTGAAAGATGTCTAACTTCAACAATCCATCACTAGGAACCTACAACTTACAACTTTTTGCTTTTTCCACAAGTTTTCCTATATTTGCATCGGAAATAAGAAACAGATGAAGGGAACGGTGCCGTTCCCTTCTTTATTTCAATGACTATGGCAACGGAAGAGAAAACATTGGCAGTACAAGAATTGGTGAAAAACCTGCTCGCAGATGAGCCAGCTTTTTTCCTTGTGAGGGTGCATATCAGGCCCATCAGCAATATCAGTGTATATATTGATGGAGATGCTGGTGTGACCATCGAAAAATGCGTACGATTAAACAGGGCATTATACAAGGAAATAGTGGAAACGGGGATCTATGTGGATGGAAATTTCGCGTTGGAGGTATCTTCGCCTGGTATCGATGAGCCACTTGTAATGCATCGTCAGTACATCAAGAATATTGGCCGAATGGTTGAAATAGAGACCAATGAGGGGGCTAAGTTTGATGGAAAACTGATCGCTGTTGGAGATAATGATATTGAAGTGGAAGAGGAAAAAGGTAAGGGTAAAAAGAAGGAAACGATTCGTCACTTTCTTCAATTCGACCAACTTAAATCAACCACAGTTAAAATAGTATTCTAAAAAAAGAAAAAGAGGACATTAAAATAATGTTTTATGGCAAGTATCAATTTGATTGAATCGTTTCAGGATTTCAAAGAAGCAGAAAACATCGATCGTCCCACGCTTATGAAAGTGTTGGAGGATGTGTTCAAAACATTGCTCCGTAAAAAATATGGATCTGATGAAAGCTTCGACGTTATCGTTAATACAGAAAAAGGTGACCTTGAAATTGTTCGTCGCCGTATGATCGTTGACGATGGAGCAGTAGAAAACCCATTGATCGAGATTGCATACAGCGATGCGGTGAAGATTGAGCCCGACTTTGAAGTAGGTGAGGAATTGTACGAGGAAGTAGATATCATGGACTTCGGTCGCAGGGCAATCCTCGCAGCCAAACAAACACTTGCAAGTCGTATCGGCGATCTCAAAAAGAATGCACTGGTAAAGAAATATGGTGACAGAGTTGGCGATATCATCAATGCGGAAGTTTATCAGGTTTGGAAAAAAGAAGTTCTTCTGATTGATGAAGATGGAAACGAACTTATTCTTCCGAAATCAGAGCAAATCCCTTCAGATTATTTCAAGAAAGGAGAGAGCATTCGCTCTGTAATCAAAAAAGTGGAATTGAAAAACAATGCCCCTGTAATTATCCTCTCCCGTACACATCCTTCCTTCCTGGCTAAATTGCTGGAGATTGAAGTGCCTGAAATCTTTGATGGCTTGATTGTTATACGCAAAATTGTACGTGAACCAGGTGAGCGTGCAAAAGTGGCTGTTGAAAGTTATGATGACAGAATCGATCCGGTTGGTGCTTGCGTTGGTATGAAAGGTAGTCGTATCCATGGCATCGTTCGTGAATTGAAAAATGAAAACATTGACGTAATCAATTTCACCAACAATCTTCAATTGTTGATTCAGCGTTCATTGACGCCTGCCAAGATTACACGTATGAATATCGACAATGAGGCCAAACGTGCAGAAGTGTATGTTTCACCAGATCAGGTTTCATTGGCGATTGGAAAACGCGGTGTAAATATTAAATTGGCTGAAGATCTTACAGGATTTGATATTGATGTATATAGAGATAATGAAGGTGAGATGGCCGAATATGATATCGATCTGGAAGAATTCAGCGATGAAATCGAAGGTTGGATCATTGAGGAACTCAAGCGCATTGGTTGTGATACGGCAAGAAGCGTATTGGATCTCACACCAACAGAACTTGAACGCAGAACAGATCTTGAAAAGGAAACCATTGAAGAAATTCGTGATATCCTGAGGTCAGAGTTCGAAAAAGAATAAGTATTTAGGTTATAAAGTTATTTAGCACAAAAGCTGAAGGAGGATAAATGTCAGAAGCAAATACACCCAGGTTAATGGCCGCGGCAAAGGAATTCAACATCGGAAAAGATACGTTGGTGGATTTCCTTGTCAGCAAAGGATTCAGCAAGGATGATCTCAAGCCGACATCCCGTTTGACAGAGGATATGTACAGATCCCTGCAAATGGAATTTTCGTCGGATAAGGCTGCGAAGGCCAAGAGTGATGCCATTGAAATCCCTAAGGGAAGCGCAGGAGATGCAAAGCGCAAAAAAGATGAAGAAGAGATCCTTTTCAAAAAGGATTCTAAGAAGAAAACAGAGGAAGCTCCAGTGGAAGTTCCGGTTCAAATACCAGAACCTGTTGTTGAAGAAGTATCCATACCGGAGCCAACACCAGAACCTGTTGTTGAGATACCTGAACCAGCCCCAGCTCCTGAAAAGGAACAAACGCCAGTTCCCGCAGAGCCTGAAATGGTGAAAATTGAATCTCCGGAATTGGTAGGACCTAAGGTTCTTCACAAAATTGATTTGGATGCCATCGATTCTTCAACAAGACCTAAAAAATCAGCTCCAAAAAAGAAGAAAGAAGATGAGCCAGTTGCCCCAGTTGCCGAGCCTGCACCAAAGCCTGCACCTGAGCCTGTAGTGGCAGAACCTGTAAATATTCAGCCTAAGGAAGCTCCAAAAGCGCCTGAAACTGAAATTGTAAAAATTGATGCTCCTGAGTTGGAAGGTCCTAAAATCATCGGAAAGATTGATCTGGGGCCTGATGACCATGCCAGAAGTATGGATCAGAAGCGTAAACGTATTCGCATCCCCATTGAAAAGAAGGAGCCTGAAAGACAAAAACCAACCATCCAAAAAGATGGTGCCGGTGGAAGACCTCAAGGCGGCAATGCCCCTCAAAGACAAGGTGGAGGCGGAGCCCCACAGCGTCCTGCAGGCCCTAGAATGGCCATCAGAAAAGAAAAAGATGTCAAGGAAATCGATTCAAAAGAAATCCAAAACAAAATAAGGGAAACCCAAGCCAAACTTTCAGGTGGTGGTGGTTCAAAAGCCAAGATCACCAAATCCAAACTTCGCAGATTGAAGCGTGAAGAAATGGAAGCAGGTGCAGATGGTGAAAATGACAACAAAATACAAGTCACAGAATTTATCAGTGTAAGTGAATTGGCCAACTTGTTGGACGTGAATTTCGCAGAAATCATTGGTAAATGTATGGGACTAGGAATCATGGTTTCCATCAATCAGCGTCTGGATGCGGAAGTAATTGAACTTGTTGCCGGTGAATTCGGTTACGAAGTTGAATTCATTGATATGGAGAAGCAAATGGAAATGGAGGAAGAAGATGATGAAGACCAACTCGAAGACGATAGTCCTCGTGCTCCCATCGTTACCATCATGGGTCACGTTGACCATGGTAAAACATCCTTGCTCGATTATATCCGTAATGCAAATGTAGTAGCAGGTGAAGCTGGTGGTATTACACAGCACATCGGTGCATACCATGTTGATCTTCCAACTGGCAAGTCAATCACCTTCCTGGATACTCCTGGTCACGAAGCCTTTACAGCGATGCGTGCCCGTGGTGCCAAGGTAACTGACCTTGCTGTTATCGTTGTTGCTGCAGATGATGCAGTGATGCCGCAAACAAAGGAGGCCATCAGCCATGCTCAGGCTGCAGGGGTACCGATGATTTTCGCCATCAACAAAATCGATAAAGACGGTGCAAATCCACAGAAAATATATGAACAACTTGCTGGAATGAATATCCTCGTAGAAGAATGGGGCGGTAAATTCCAAAGTCAGGAACTTTCTGCAAAGCAAGGCCTCAATGTCGATAAACTTCTGGAAAAAATCCTTCTGGAGGCAGAAATGCTGACATTGAAAGCGAACCCTGAAAAGGCCGCCTCAGGATCTGTAATTGAGGCAACCCTGGATAAGGGTAGAGGTTATGTTGCAACCATCCTGGTTCAAAATGGTACACTGCATCAAGGCGACTTGGTAGTAAGTGGGCAATACTACGGAAGGGTGAAAGCCATGATGAATGAGAGGAATAAACGTGTGGATGTCATCCCACCTTCATCTCCTGTATTGATTCTCGGTTTGAATGGTGCACCTCAGGCTGGTGAGAAATTTAAAGTGTATTCGGATGAATCTGAAGCCAAAGAAATCGCCGGACGCCGTGCACAGATCCTGCGTGAGCAAGGTATTCGTACGAAGAAACATATTACACTCGATGAGATTGGACGCCGTCTTGCATTGGGTAACTTTAAGGAGCTCAATATCATCATCAAAGGTGACGTGGACGGATCAGTAGAAGCGTTGAGTGACTCCCTTCAGAAATTGTCTACTCCAGAAGTGGCTATTAAGGTGGTACACAAAGCAGTTGGACAAATCACTGAAAGTGATGTATTGCTCGCAACCGCATCAGATGCCATCATCGTTGGTTTCAATGTAAGGCCATCCATGCAGGCAAATAAGATTGCAGAAAATGAAGGAGTGCAAATCAAACTTTACTCTATCATTTACAATGCCATCGAAGAAATCAAGAGTGCGATGGAAGGGTTGCTTGAACCAAAAGTGGAAGAGAAAATTGTTGCCAATGTTGAAATTCGCGAAGTATATAAATTTGACAAGGCCACCGTTGCCGGTTGTTATGTTCTCGATGGTAAAATCAGCAGAAATAGCAAAATCAGAATCATCCGTGATGGTATTGTTGAATATCCGAAGGGTGAAGGACAAAGTGCTGAGTTGGGCAGCTTGAAGCGTTACAAAGACGATGCAAAAGATGTTTCTTCCGGTATGGAGTGCGGTCTGACGATTAAAAATTACAATGATATCAGAGTGGGCGACGTGATCGAGGCATTTGAGGAAACAGAAGTGAAACGTACGTTATAACCGTTGTGAGTTGAGGGTTGAAAGTTTGTTTTTTTAACCCTCAACACTCAACTTTCAACATTTAAGAAAAGTTTAAGTCTTCAGTTCGTCATAGACACTGAAATTGAACCAAATTTGGGGATATTAATGCGCATGAAAAAAGCAATTGCCTTATTTACGTTGTTGTTTGCTGTGATGGTTTCAAATGCCCAATCAGCAAGGGTTTTAGCCGACAAAATCATTGCGATTGTTGGTGACAAGATTGTGTTGAGAAGTGATATTGTGAACTACATCGATGACATGAAGCGTCAGGGTACAGAATTGCCTCCAAATGCAGAGTGTATCATTTTGGGAAGAATGATGCAGGATAAAGCACTTATTCTTCAAGCTGAAAAGGATTCTCTTCCTGTGGCTGATGAACAAGTTGAAGCAGAATTGGATCAACGTGTTCGTTATTTTGTGATGCAATATGGCGGTAAAGAGGCTTTTGAGCAAATTGCAGGCAGAACAGTGTATCAGGTGAAAGAAGATTTCAGAAAGTCCATCCGTGAAGGTCGCCTTGCAAAAGATATGCGTGAAAAAATTGTTGAGTATGTGAAGATCACACCCAACGAAGCAAGAGAATACTTTGAAAAGATTCCAAAAGATAGCCTCCCTTTCTACGAAACTGAATTGGTCATAGGACAAATCGTAGTGCATCCCAAAGCAGGCAGGGAGTTGGAAAAATTTGTTCAGGATGAGTTGGCCGATTACAAGCGCCAAATTGAATCCGGAAAAAAATCTTTTGAAACACTTGCCCGTTTATACTCTGAAGATCCAGGGAGCAAACAAATTGGTGGACGATTTGAATTCAGCAAAACCGACAAACAAACAGATCCTGATTTTAAAAATGCTGCATTCAGGTTGAAAGAAGGTCAGATTTCACCAGTTATCAAAAGCAAATTTGGTTATCATATCATTCAAATGGTAAGCAGGAATGGCGATGATGCCGTGGTTCGACACATTCTCAGAATCCCTGAAGTACTTGATGATGACATTACTGATGCAAAACAAAAACTTGATAGTGTACGTTCAAAATTGATTGCGGGTACGATGTCTTTTGGTGAGGCTGTTGACAAGTATAGCGATGATCAAAATAGCAAATTTACCGGTGGTATCATTTCCGGACAAGGAGGAAACTTTGTAACAATCGATGAACTTGACAAGAGTCTTGTAACAGATCTTGATAAACTTAAAGTTGGTGAATTTTCTCAACCACTTGTATACAAAGACGAGCAGGAGAAACAAGCTGTACGATTGGTATATCTTCAAAAGAAAACAGCTCCACACAGAGAGAATATTAGAGATGACTACGACAGGATCGCACAACGAGCCCTGGCCGAAAAAAAGGACCGTACGATCGACAAATGGTTCGTCTCCAAGTTGCCAACATACTATGTATTGGTTGACAAGGATTACCAATTGTGTGATGATATCAAGAAACAATTCCCCAATTACGTCACCAAATAAGGTTAATTGTGTTGTTGAACATCTTCCCTGTGAGGTCAG
This sequence comes from Chitinophagaceae bacterium, assembly GCA_947447005.1. Classification (GTDB taxonomy): domain Bacteria; phylum Bacteroidota; class Bacteroidia; order Chitinophagales; family Chitinophagaceae; genus Pollutibacter. The sequence continues at coordinate 13,977 of CANFHO010000004.1, read as the reverse complement.
CAATACAATACGTTCCTCTTTCTTTTATTGCCCTGGCAATCTTACTGATATGTTCTGCGCATCAGGCAAGTGAACCTACAGAGGGCGAAGTATTGGCTCGTCAATATTGCAGCAGTTGTCATCTCTTCCCAGACCCATCTTTGCTTGATAAGGAAACGTGGAAAACAAATGTATTGCCCAACATGGGTTGGCGCCTGGGTGTCAGAAAAGCTGGGGACAATCCTTTCGCTGGTATGAAAGAAGACGAACATCAGCGCCTCTTGGATTTGAATGTTTTCCCTTCAAGTCAGTTGATTTCATCCGATCACTGGAAAAAAATTGTAAATTATTATATCCAGCAGGCACCAGAGAAGCCCATTCCTTCAAAGCCTTTGGAGGTATATAAACGTGATCTCACCATGTTCCATGGAGAGCCCTTATTCATTGGGGAAAATCAAACACCACAAACCACACTTGTAAAATTCGATTCCATCCATTCCTTGCTTTACATTGGGGATGCTCAAAATGAAGTCTATGTAATCGATCAAACCCCTCAGCTTCTTGCCAATTGGCAAACAGTGAGTCCTGCTGTGGATATGCTTTTCAGCTCGCAATCTGCTCCTAAAATGATTTGCATTGGATCTTTGTTGCCATCAGAAGAAAAGACTGGAACAATTTCCTATTTGGATTCTGTTTTGACACCACAACAATCAGCAACCAGTATTGGTAACTTGGGAAGGCCTGTGCAAATGTCTGATGTTGACGTCAATGGAGATGGCATGAAAGATTTATTGCTATGTCAATTTGGAAACTTCACTGGAAAAATTTCCTGGTTTGATAATGGAGATCCCCAAAAAGAACATATCATCAAATTGCAGGCAGGAGCCAGAAAAGCAGAGGTTTCTGATATGAACAAGGATGGCAAACCAGATATCGTTGTATTATTTGCACAGGCCAGAGAGAGCATTTCTCTTTTTGAAAACAAAGGCGATGGTACATTCAATGAAAAAATACTACTGCAATTTCCTCCTGTACAAGGTTCAACGTATGTGGAATTGGATGATTTTAATAGAGATGGATTTCCCGATATTTTGATGAGCAGTGGTGACAATTGGGATCTATCAGATATTCATAAAAGATTTCATGGAGTCAGGATATTCATGAACGATGGCAAAAACAATTTCACTGAACGTTTATTCTTTCCATTATATGGTGCAAGCAAGGCCATGGCCAGGGATTTTGATAAAGATGGCGACATGGACATTGCAGCTATTTCATTCCATGATAATCCTGAAAAACCGGAAGACGGATTTGTATATCTCGAAAATACAGGGAATATGCATTTTGTGCCACATGTTACGAACGATGCCAAACAAGGTAAATGGTTGACAATGGAAGTGGCAGATATGGATAAAGATGGCGATGACGATATTATTTTGGGTTCATATTTTCATGCTTTTTCAGAAGTTGCCAAACTGATGGTAAAGGGCGTGGAGCAGTTTCCACAGGTTGTAATTTTGCGAAATAATCACATCCAACATTAGGAGCTGAAAATCATCTTTCTAAGTAGTTCATTATGAATATGTTATGCATTTATTCAATATATTTTCCTTTCTTGTAAAATCGGTGTAATTTCGTTCCTCTCACACCCTTTTATGAGTGATGCAATCAAACACGAATGCGGACTGGCATTCATCAGGCTATTGAAGCCATTTTCCTATTACCAACAAAAGAAAGGTACGGCATTGTATGGCCTAAACAAACTGTATCTCCTCATGGAGAAGCAGCACAATCGTGGCCAGGATGGAGCTGGTATTGCCGCAGTTAAACTCAATGCAGAGCCTGGATATCCATTCATGCATAGATTGAGAAGCACAGCTACTCAGGCTATTGCGGATATTTTCTCCCAAGTGGGTAAAGAGATTTCAGAATTGGAAATGTATCAACCTGAAATTCGAAAACACCCTGGTTTGATGAAAGGCCATCTCAATTTCATGGGCGAATTGTTGTTGGGACATCTTCGGTATGGAACACAAGGGAAGAATAATATTCAATTCTGTCACCCCTTCATAAAAAAAGATATTGTTCCCGCAAGAAATCTTGCTTTGGCGGGCAACTTCAATCTCGTGAATACGGAGGAGTTGTTTTCACTCATTGATATAGATCCGGGTGATTTCCAAAAGCAAAGTGATCTTGCCGCTATGATGGAAGTGGTTCATCATTTTATGGTGAAAGAAGATGAAGCCAATCCAGGGAATATGTCCGTTAGCTCCGTTCTTAAAAAATCATTCCAGCATTTTGATGGCGGTTATCATGTATCAGGATTGATCGGCAATGGCGATTCTTTTGTGATCCGTGATCCACATGGCATTCGTCCTTCTTACTATTATATCAATGATGAAGTGATTGTTGCTGCATCTGAACGATCCGCCATACGTACATCATTCAACGTAGGAGAAAATGAAGTGAAGGAATTGATGCCAGGAAATGCCCTGATAGTAAAAGCAGATGGTACCTATACCATCGAACAAGTGCTTGAGCCTAAAGAACGCAAAGCATGTAGCTTCGAACGAATCTACTTCTCCAGAGGAAGTGATGAAAAAATATACCGCGAAAGAATTGCGTTGGGTTATGGATTGAGTGATAATGTACTGAAGGCAATTGATAATGACCTGAAACATGCAATATTCTCTTTCATACCCAATACGGCGGAAGTGGCATTCTACGGACTTTTGAAGGGAATGGAGGATTATCTGAATAAGATCAAGATACAGCGTGTAATGGCTTGGGACAAGGACTTTGATGAAGAGAAATTGTCTGAGATGCTCAACAGAAAAATACGCGTTGAAAAGATAGCCATCAAGGATGTGAAAATGCGCACCTTCATAACAGAAGATGCCAACAGGTCTGAAATGGTTCAGCACGTGTACGATATTACGTATGGTACTGTTCAATCTGGAATGGACACATTGATCATGATTGATGATTCCATTGTAAGAGGCACCACATTGAAAGAAAGTATTGTGCGAATGTTGTCTCGTTTGGAACCCAAGAAAATAATCATTGTATCATCTGCACCTCAAATCCGATATCCTGATTGTTATGGAATCGACATGAGCAAATTGGGAGATTTCATTGCGTTCAAGGCCGCATTATCCTTGTTAAAAGATAGAGGTCAGTTTGATTTACTTGATACCTTATATGCACGTTGCAAAGAACTTCAAACAAACGATCAGCTGCATACAGAAAATGTTGTGAAACAAGTCTATGCATCTTTTACACCGATTGAAATATCAGCAAAGATTGCTGAACTCATCACACCTGTAGATGTAAAGATTCCAGTAGAAGTTATCTACCAGACCATCGAAGATTTGCATAAAGCTTGTCCAGGGAATACGGGCGATTGGTACTTCACTGGAAATTATCCAACCTCAGGAGGAAATAGGGTCGTCAACAAAGCCTTCATTAATTTTATGGAAGGGAAGGATGTGAGAGGCTATTAAAATAAGAGAAAAGAGAAAAGAGAAAAACGAAAAGAGAAACAGCCAATTGAATTCATGCTGTAACTTTTTTCACCTTTCTCTTTTCTCCCTTCTCTTTTCTCCTTTCTCTCTTCTCTTTTCTCTTTTCTCTTTTAGTTTATACCGTACTTCCCTTTGTACCTCTCATACAATTGCTTGTGCTTGTCTGTGAGGTTTACGATGCGGCCCTGGATCATCACGAAGTTGATGATATTGCTTCGCATGTCAAGGATATCTCCATTGCTGATAACAATGTTTGCATCTTTACCTTTTTCAATAGAGCCTGTTTTATCATCGATACCAAGGATCTTGGCGGCGTTTAATGTAATAGATGACAAAGCCTGTTCTTTGGTAAGTCCGTATGCTGCAGCGGTACCAGCCTGGAAAGGAAGATTTTTGCCACGTTGCATTCCGTCTTCATCATTGATGCAGAACAATACACCAGCTTTTTGCAATTGTGCAGGAAGGCTGTAAGGTTGATCTACGCCATCATCAGCCAATGTAGGGAGTGCATGCATTTGATTTAACACCACTGGAATGCTGTTTTGTTTCAACAATTCTGCCACTTGTATGCTTTCGCTTGCACCAACCAATACAACATCGAAATCAAATTCTTTTTTGAAGTCGATGGCTGCAAGGATTTCGCGAACTACTTCGCAGTGAATGAAAAGTTTTTGTTTTTTGGTAAACAATCCCTGAACTGCCTGAAGTTTCAGATTTGTTGATTCATGCTGCTGTTGTACACCATATGCTTTTGCTTCGCGAAAGAATTTCTTGATTTCTTCAATTTCTTGAAGTCCCTTTTTGATAGGATCTTCTTGTTGCATTTGACGTCCCATCATACCTGCATAAGGATTTGGTCTGATGTACAATGCAGGCATATTCATGTGAATGGCATTGTCTGTTGCATAAGCAGCATCTTCCCAATTCCAGGCATCCAGTTGCGCAACAGAGGATGAACCACTAATAGTACCACCTTGCGGAACAATATTCGCAAATGTTATACCTGTTGATTTAAGTGTATTGATCACTCTAGAATCTGTATTGTATGCCACAATGGATCTGATGGATGGATTATAGTCGCCTATTTCAGTTTCATCAATGGTAGCCCTAACGCTTGGGACTTCCAATAAACCCAAATTCGTATTTGACAAGATAAGGCCGGGGTAAACATGTTTACCCTTGGCATCCACTTTCAATGCACCTGCTGGAACTGCAATGTCTGTGCCGATATTGGTGATCTTGCCATCTTTGATTTCCACTGAAGTATTTGAAAGTACTTGTCCGTTACCCACGTGAACTGTTCCGTTCACAATTACAATAGGGGCATCCTGTTTTTTTGCAGGATACACATCGTCTTGTGCCACGAGCACCTGACTAATCAAGGTGCAAGCGAGTAAGTTGAATAATATCTTTTTCATGTAATATATTTTCTGTTGAGCGATTATTGAAATTGGTCGATTGTAAGGATACCATGGCTATGATCATGTTCGCCGCAATTTAAAATGGTAGTGTAGCTTGGAGTAGCTGGTGCCATAAAGCCACCTGCTCTCTTTTCACCATTCATTTTTTGAATGAGTCGATTGCGTTCACGGGTTTGATCCTTTCTCATAGCTGCATCTTTTTCCCTGTCGAAATAAATGATGCCATCTACCATGGTCTTTTCAGATTTCGCATAGATGCTCACAGGGCTATCGCTCCAGAGAACAAGGTCTGCATCTTTACCTACTTTGATACTTCCCACTTTGTTATCCACGTGCAACATTTTGGCTGGATTCAGCGTAACCATCTTCAATGATTCCTCTTCGGTAAGTCCGCCCCACTTGATGCTTTTGGCAGCTTCTTGGTTCAATCTGCGTGCCATTTCAGCATCATCTGAATTGATGGCCACATTCAATCCAACTTTTGTCATGATGGATGCATTGTATGGAATGGCATCCAATACTTCCATTTTGTAATTCCACCAATCAGAGAACGTAGATGCATTTGCACCATGTTCTTTCATTTTGTCTGCCACCTTATATCCTTCAAGGATATGGGTGAATGTATTGAAACGGAATCCAAGTTTTTCTCCAACTTTCATTGCTGAGTTGATTTCGCTTTGTACATAAGAGTGGCAAGTGATGAAGCGCTTTTTATTCAAAATTTCAACAAGTGCATCGAGTTCCAAATCTTTCCTTACAGTGAGATAAGGGTCTGCAACTGTTGTTGTTTTCTTACCTTTTGCATTGGTTGTTGTAACTGTTGATGCAGCTGCAATGGCTTTTTCATAATCCTTTGCACGGGTGAATGCATCTGTTAATACTTGTTCAACACCCATACGTGTATCTGGGAATCTTGTATTTCCTTGTGAAGATGAAGCGCGTTTTACGTTTTCTCCCAAGGCAAATTTGATAAAGCCATCAGATCCCTGGAATTTCAGTTGATCATCGCTAGCTCCCCAACGGAGTTTAATCAATTGTGTTTGTCCGCCAATGGTATTTGCACTACCATGAAGGATATGAGAGGATGTAACACCACCACTGAGTTGACGGTAGATATTGATATCATCAGGATTCAAATTATCTGCAATGCGAACTTCCGATGTTACAGATTGTCCGCCTTCATTGATGGAAGCAGCTGCAATATGTGAGTGCTCGTCAATGATACCAGGAGAAAGATGTTTGCCAGTTGCATCAATCACAACAGCACCAGTTTCCGGAATGCCTTTACCGATTTGTGCAATCTTGCCATCCTTCACCAATACATCTGTGTTTTCCAATTTACCTTCTGCTTCGTTGGTCCATACAGTAGCATTCTTGAAAAGAACAGTTTCCTGTTTAGGAGCATCTGACCATCCGAAAGGAGTGAATGGATATGTTACTTTGCCCAATGGACCACTTCCTCTTCTTTTGGTGCTATCTGCTTTTACTTCTATGGCTGCCGCAACAGACTGTAATGTACCTGTCCAGGTAAGTTTGTTTCCTTCTGCATCTTCACCATATCCGTTCCAACCTGTGGCATTGCTCAAACCGCTGAGTCTGTAACCACCTCTTGAACGTTTATCTGGAGAGAAACTGATTTTAACTATTTTGCCATCATGCGAAAATTTGGTAGCAATGGTATCTGTGCCAATAATGCTGGCAGCAGCTGCAGATTTTACACTCAATTGCATTGACTTGTTTCCTTTTTCTGATTGGATATTCAAGGTATAACTGCCAGCAATATCTACCCATTTTTCTGCATGGATGCTGTATTTATTTCCTTGTACCCAGTTTTCCAGGATGCTTGTTTTTTCATTGAATACATTTCCTGTAGTAATGATGAAGTTGGCAACCTTGCCTGTTTCCAAAGAACCAACCATCTCGGATACACCAATTGTTTTGGCAGGAGTGATTGTCAAAGCTTCAAGCGCTTTGCTTTCAGACAGTCCATTTTCAATAGCCTTTCTTACATTGGCCAAAAAGATATTCGGCATTCTGAGATCTGCTGTTGTCAAACAAAATGAAATACCAGCTTTATCAAGCGCGGCTGTGTTTGTAGGTGCAAGTTCCCAATGTTTCATATCAGACAATGACACAAAGCGTGCATCATTTGGATCTTCTACATCCATGGCTGCAGGGTAGTTAACCGGAACAATCAAAGTTGCTTTGGTTCCAGCAATTTCCTGTACACGTTGGTATTCATTGCCATTTGTTTTGATAATATATTGTACACCGAACTCATCACCGATTCTGTCTGCACGCAATACATTCCATTTATCATTTGCTTCGAAAATTTGTGGAAGAGCTTGTGCCCTGTTCCATGCACCCAAAGTGAGGTTTACGCCTTCCTTGTCTGCATTGTTCTTATACCATTTAGCATCCAGGTATGTTTGTCTGAGCAAAGCAATCATACCCATCATAGATGAGGGATAGGATTGTGTTGAAGTACCCTTGCTAAATGAGTAATGTGCTGATGCTGTTTCCTTCAAAATCGCAAGGTTTTCTTTTACGGAGGCCAGAGATACAAATGTTCCTGTACCTCTTGCAATTCCATCGCGTTGATGAACAAGCACCGCACCAAAACCACTTTCACGCAAGGCTTTTGCTTTGGCTTCGTCGGTATTGAAAAGTGCAGAGGCATTCACGTCTGCCTTGATTGCCTGATTCCAGCCAAATGCACCTTTTTGATTGGAGGTGAGTTGTGCTGCTCCAAATCCACCACCACGACCCATTCCAAATCCTGCTGGCTGTGCCGATGTGATGCCATAATCTGCATATAGATCTATAAATGAAGGATAGATCGTTTTGCCAGTACAATCGACTATGATTGCATCTGCTGGAATGTTTACTGTAGTTCCAATGGCAATGATTTTGCCATTCATTACCAACATACTTGCATTGGCAATGGTTGTTTGAGGATCTTTTACAATGTTTGCATGTGTAAATGCATACGTTACGTCCCGTTCATCAGCAACACCATTCACTGGGAATGTGGGTTGGGAGAAAACGGTCATCTGGAAGCATCCCAATAGGATGGCTAAACAAATTTTTCTCATGGTTTAAAGTTTCGGTTATGTTGGTTTCAAATTAAGCAAAAAAAACGTGCCTGAAGGACAAATTAAGAGTTATTTGATGCCTAAAGCAGACAAAGCCTTTTTGTATTGCTCAAAATCAATGGAAAAGCTTTGTTCTGTAAATTCATTCAATTGTTCCAGGCCTGTTAACAGGTTTACTTCGTCTTGGTTTTGACAGACAAACATTTTTTTATCCATGAATCTTTTTCCAAGATATTCTTGTTCTGTTTGTCCTGGCGTTGGTATCAGGATCGCCTTTTTTTCCATTTTCACGATATCCATTAACGAAGAATAACCAGATCTGCATACAACAATTGAAGCGGAAGAAAGGGCTTGTGTTAATTCTGAGGCACCCAGATAATTGAAGGAAGTGACATTTGTTGGAAGCATTGGCTGAGATGTTTCTGATGGAAGCCCTCTCACCAATATAAATTGTTTGTCAATTTTTTCGGCTTGTTTAAGTAAAATTTGTTCAAGTAATGTTCTTTGTGGCTCAGGTCCAGACAGTAATATGAGAATTTTATGTGAAGAGGCGACTTCAATTTTTTTCATTCTCGAAATCGGACCTATATATTCCAAGTACTTGGGTTTCTGAATAGGGTGTGCCAATATACCTGTTAGATTGGGTTCCTCGAGTGAATCTGGAATCCAACATCTATTGAAGCGATTGATATATCCATACAATATTTTTTGAACCCATCTATCTACAAAACGACCCATCCCAGAATGTATATGCAGTTGATGTGTGATAATGATAGAGGTGGTTTTTTTATTGTAAAAGCCATATCGATTATCGCTGATGACCAGATCCCAATTGTTTTTTTTCTGCATTTTTTTCAGCCAAACATGTTCACAAAAAACAGCATAGATGATCTTGTGTACTTGTTGTAATAATTTGAGTGAAAATTGTTTTCCACTCTTTTGATATGTGATTTTATAACCTTGAAGTTTGTATATTATTAGGGTGGGGAACTCTTTTTTTAAAAGATCATAGGATTTTCCATCAGATGCCAATGAAACAGAAATGCCTTTTTCCATTAAATAATAAATAATTGGTATACAACGAGTTGCATGACCAATTCCCCAGTCCAGGGGAGAAACTAAAACTTTATATGGTTTTTGCTGAACCATTGTTTTTATTAAAAATCTCATAAAAATTACGAAAAAGGTAGCATTTCATTGATAAAAATGTACATTAGTAGACAGTTCTTATGAATAAAAGCAATTTGATATCTTATTTTTTATTAATCATTATGGCGGCATTTTTGTTCGTTTCGTGTGCAACTACACATAATAACAGTTGTGGTTGTCCTGCGAAGAAAGGTTTCGTCGGTTATTAGTATATATGAAAAAACACAATAGAGACTTATTAATCCTCAGAAAAGAGGAGGTGGAAGATGAAAACAGTATTGAGCGGGAGATTATTTCATTAAACACACTTTTGCAGTCTGTTGAGATGTCAGAATCCATCTGTCAGGCGTATGAGTTTTTTGATCTCAATAATTATAAAATTTCTCATAAAGCCGCTCTTATCAGTCGTGCTCTAAAAGCTGGGGGATTGAAGCCTTTTCAGTTTTTGATTAATAGGAACTAGGCAAAGAGGCAAGGAGGCAAGGAGGCAAGGAGGCAAGGAGGCAAGGAGGCAAGGAGGCAAGGAGGCAAAGAGATTTTTTACAGATAAAATTAAATAAGAAAAGGGAGTCAGAATTATCTGCTCCCTTTCTTTATTTGCGTTTTACTGTATTACCTCTTTGCCTCTCTGCCTCCTTGCCTCCTTGCCTCTTTCCCTTATTTCCCAAACGGATCAAGCTTGGCTGAAGCAGTTTGATCCTTATAACGTTTCCATAAACCATCTTTGAAGGCATTTACTTTTTTCGATGCTTCTTCTATCAAAGTTGATGCACGTGTTACAAGGTCTTTTTCTTGTTCACCAGGAATAATTGTTTTTGAGGAAATGGACTGACTTGCTTGTTGGTACTCACTCATCACCGTTACTTGTGGTACTTGTCCGTATCCTTGTTTGGTTTGTGTTTTACCATTAATGAATTCCCTTAGATTTTTCACTTCATCTTGCACCGCTTTTGTGGTTTTACGAAGTGAATCCGCTTCTGTTCCTTTCATGCCAGTGAGATATGCTTCGAGCTTTTTAGCTGCTTCATCTGCATCGTTTAGAATATCTAATGCATCAATCAATTTATCTCCGCTCTTTCTAAGTTCTGCACGCATGGCCTTTTGTGCTTCCTTGATAGCATTTCTGTTACCAAGCCTTGGGTCATCCAACAAGGTAATCATGGTTGAATCACTTGTTTTCTTATAGGTAAGAACTACTTTATAGGTACCTGGCAATGCTTGAGGTCCTGCTGGCTCAGCATCATCTCCGCCGCCACCGCCACGTCTTCTTCTGCCGCCACCCATGCCAGGCATGCGGAATCCTTTTTCTTCCATCCTCCATGTAGTTCTGTTGAACCCACTGTCTGCATTCCATCTCAGGTTACGGATTACTTCATTCTTCTCATTATAAATCTTTACAAATACAGTATCCTTTTTAGCTTTGGAAGAAGTATCTGATTTAATATAGAATGAAACGGGTGCTCCTTCTGGTCTGTTTTCAGCATCCCAGATTCCCCATGTACTCCATTCATATCCTGGGGCATTTCTGAACTGAGCTTGTACAACAGGACTGTTACCAAACACTGTAATTGGCTTATTGAACATGCTCTTTTCTGCAGCCAATTTTCTAAGTGGTCTGATGTCATCCAAAACCCATAGAGCACGACCAAAAGTTGCAATGACCAAATCGGCTTCCCTTTCTTGAATAGCAAGGTCATAGGTGGATACATTTGGATATCCATTTTTCCATTGTTGGAAAGTTGCACCATTGTCGAGGCTCACCCAAAGTCCTTGCTCTGTTCCTGCGAAGATCAAATTGGGTTCTGTTGGGTCTTGAAGCACGCACAATGCATATCCTGTTACTTTCTTCTCATCCAACAACCTTGTCCATGTTTTACCGAAATCTGTTGTTCTAAAGATATAAGGTTTGAAATCTCCTCTTCTATAATCATTTGCAACCACAAAGGCTTCGCCAGCATTATATCTTGAAGCCTGGATCTGTGGAATCCAAGCGCCAACTGGCAGTCCTGGAATTTTACCACGGAAATTGGTCCATGTTTTACCACCGTCTTTTGTCAATTGTACATTTCCATCATCTGTTCCTACCCAGATCACATTGTTATCTTTATAAGACGGAGCAATGGCCATGATGGTGCAATAGTTTTCAGCACCTGTGATGTCTATAGAAATACCACCATTATTTGTTTGATCAGTTTTTACGCTGTCATTGGTTGAAAGATCTGGAGATATGATCTGCCATGATGCGCCTTTATTGGTAGATTTATGGAGGAATTGACTTCCATAATATATTGTACTCTTACTTAATGGATCTTGTGCCATGGCTGCATTCCAGTTGAAACGCAATTTTGTTTTCACATCCGGAGGGGTTGGCTGAATATACCAGCTTTCGCCTGTTTTGACATTGTACTTCCCAACAGAGCCACCCTGACTCATCGCATAAATCCAAGAGGCATCATCTGGATCCGACATTGCATCAAATCCATCTCCACCCCATATACTTTCCCAATAGTAGTTCTTGATACCACCATTGATCCAGGTATATGCTGGACCATGCCATGTGCCGTTATCCTGCATTCCACCCATTACATGATAAGGGGTTTCATTGTCTACGTTGATATGATAAAATTGTCCCACCGGAAGTTTTTCATCAAACAGCCAGGTTTTACCCATATCTCTTGTGATGCCTATACCACCATCATTTCCGTCGATAATAAAGCTTGGATCTTTTGGATTGATCCAGAACGCATGGTGATCGGGGTGGATACCATTGTACGGAATCACTACATCAAAATTCTTGCCACCATCATCACTTTTTGAAATCATTTGATAGATTAACCAAAGTCTGTTATCATTTTGTGGGTCACATGCAATGTCCTGGAAGTAGAAAGGACGTGTACTTACCCACTGTGGGTCGCTGTTAACAAGGGTCCAATGTTCGCCACCATCATCTGTTCTATACAAACCATTTTTGGTTGCTTCCACCAGTGCATATACTCTGTTGGGGTTGCTCTTGGACATGGCTAAACCAATGCGACCATAATTCCCTTCTGGCAAACCTTCAGCAGCTCCGAGTTTTTTCCAATTTTTGCCGCCATCGTAGGTCATGTACAATCCGCTGCCTGGTCCACCGCTGCTGAGGCTCCAGGGTGTTCTTCTATGCTGCCACATGGCTGCAAACAGTTTGTTTGGATTTGATGGATCCATCACCATATCTGCAACGCCTGATGTGTCATTTGTATAAAGAATTTTATTCCAGGTTTCACCACCATCGGTAGTTTTGAAAACGCCTCTATCAGGATGTTCTGCAAATGGATTTCCTATCGCTCCTGCATAAACTGTATTTGGATTGGTTGGGTCTACAATGATCCTGTGAATATTGCGTGTTTTTTCAAGGCCCATCCGTTTCCATGTTTTTCCGCCATCTAATGTCTTGAAAATACCTTCACCTATACTCACTGAATTTCTTGGATTTCCTTCACCTGTACCCACCCAAACCACAGATGGGTTGGATTGTTGAATGGAGATGGATCCAATATTCATGATTGGCTGGTTCTCAAATAGGGGAGTCCAGCTGGCTCCTGCATTGATTGTTTTCCATACACCGCCAGAAGCTGCACCTACATAAATGATTCTGGGGTCTGATACTACGGCATCGATGGTTGTAATACGACCACTCATGCCAGCGGGACCGATATTTCTCGGTTTCCAATTTTTGAATTGATCCAATGAGATCTTCTGTGCAAAAGAGGGATTGGAAGAAAGCATTGCAAACGCCATCATTCCAAGCACGAATCTGATTGTTTTCATGAACCTTAAATTTTTGTGGAAGTTATTAATTAATCCCTGCTGTGTAAAATTTTGTTTACCAATGCTACGTATTGCTATTCAGTACTTTCCACAAAGATTTTTTGGAAGGCATCTACTTTCTCTCTAATTTAGTGTTTAAACATTAAATATTATGCAAAAGCAATTTATGAAATTAACAGTGGCAGTTTTTGCCATGTTGGTATCTGTGGCCTCTATGGCACAAGCAAAATGGTCTGTTGACAAAGTTCACTCTTCTGTAAAGTTCAGTGTTACCCATATGATGGTGTCTGAAGTAGAAGGTGCATTTAAAGTTTTTGATGGCAGCTTAACTGCTTCTAAGGCTGACTTGTCTGATGCAGCTATCAATTTTTCAGTTGATGTAGCTTCTGTGAATACGGATAATGAGTTCAGGGATAAGCATTTGAAATCAGATGATTTCTTCAATGTGGAGAAATTTCCTCAAATGAAGTTTGTAAGCAAATCATTTACTCCTGCTGGTGGCAAAAACTACAAATTGGTAGGGGATCTTACGATTCGTGATGTAACCAAGACCGTTACATTTGATGTTGTATATGGTGGTCAATTGGATACTGGAAAGGGTATTAAGTCTGGGTTTAAGGCCAAGACTACCATTGATCGTACACAGTTTGGTGTGAAATTTACCGGTGCACTTGCAGGTGGTGGATTGGCTGTAGGAAATGATGTAGAGATTACGGTGTTGTTGGAGATGAACAAACAATAACAATTAAAGAGAAAAGAGAAAAGTGAAAAGAGAAAAGAGAAAAATGAAACAGCCATATTATTAAAATGGCAATAGATTTTCTCCTTTCTCTCTTCTCTCTTCTCTCTTCTCTTTTCTCTTTTCTCCTTATTTCTTCTCAAATCCCAATATCACACCATTGATGCAATAGCGAAGTCCGGTGGGTTTGGGACCATCATCGAATACGTGTCCCAAATGGGCCTTGCATCTTCCACATTGCACTTCTGTTCTCTGCATCCCAT
>CANFHO010000003.1 GCA_947447005.1 Chitinophagaceae bacterium | reverse complement strand
TCTACTGAATGACGATGCAGGTGAAATTGCTGAAGGGATCCAGTATGAATTGAGTGGCGGTCATTCCCCATTTCATCAGGTATTTTATTTTCAGGATCCTTCTGGAATGGTTTTTTATGGGGGTGATGAAGCGCCCCAATTGCAACAAATGCGGACACGTTTTGTGGCAAAATATGACAATGATGGCAAGAAAGCGATGGCCTTACGCCAACAATGGTGGGATCTGGGGAATCAGGAAAAATGGACTTTTCTATTTTATCACGATATCAAAACACCATTCTACAAGGCAGATTAATCATAGGTTATTACAGAAAATTTATATCTGTAATTTATTGGGAAAGAAAAAATCCCACAATGATAATTTGGCGTTATTGCATCTAAAAAAATGATTTTCAAGCATAAACATCTTATAAAAAAAAGAGGCCAGCTCTAAAAAGAGCCAGCCGTTGCTAACCTATGAAAAACACCGAGTTAAAATTACGTGTTAATATTTTTTAATCAAAATCCTTTTTTGTGATCATCCCGATCGCGCCTTTCCATTTGTCTTTTTTGGAATTCACGTCTTACCAATGATTTAAATTCGTCTTCAGCTCCAAACACCTTATTGGCTCTATCTTGTGTCATTACTTTTGTAAAATCGTCCCTGTATTTTTTACGTACATCTAATACTTTTTGTTGTTTCTCAAGCCTGTCGCCACCTTGGCTGCGTTCTGTTGCAATGCTTTTTAATTCATTGCGGTATTGATTATAAATAGGCCAGAATTTCTGTGCTTCATCAGGTGAAAGATTTAACTCTTTGGTGATGAATGCCATTTCCATAGCTTGAATTTTTTTAAGATCTGTGCTTCTGTTATCCTGGCGTTCAGGGCGCACTGATTGAGCATTTACCAAAGAGTAAATTGCCAGAATGCTTAATAATAAGATGAGCTTTTTCATGATTCTATTTTTTCAGATGCTTAAGTTCAATTAATGTTGTTGTTTTCTGAATTCTCTGACTGATTCAGAAATTGTTTTATATCATTTTCTGATATTTCGGAAAGTACCATGCTAACAGTCTCTTTATTGATGTTAACTAATAAGTTATCATCATTGGAGGCCAGGTCTTCGTTCACTGATACATCAATTTGTATTTCAGATTCATTGAGATATTTATTCAACGATTCAGTAGACAAGTCAGATGTTTTGGTGTTTACTGCCATGTTTTGTTTAACTGAAACACCCTTATTTTCAATCCCTCTATAAACAAAGAACACAATCCCAATAATACAAGCTGCCGCTGCATATTGTATAAAATGTTTGATGCTTAAAAGTGGTACAAATTTGCGTTTTTGAGATGAAATAGTTGATTCGAAATTGTTAAAATAATTTTCAGGAACTTGAAAAGGATTCTCTGATTTTAATGAAAGCAAACCTGGTGAGATTTCTGCAAGTTCATGCTTGGGATTTTCATTTGATTTTATTCCCCCCAAAATGTTCTTGTGGAAATTTTCAAAATAATCATCAGGTGTAGAAAAAGGCATTTCTTTTGAGATGATCTTTTCGAAATGGGGATCATCTTTTACAAGTGCAAGGATTTGCCTTGGAAATTCTTCGAAGTAGTCATTGGGTACGGAAAATGGGTGTTGGTTAGGTAGGTTAGCAACGACTTTGCTTGACTGGCCTTGATATGATGATATGTTTTGATTTTTTTTCATCAATACTTTGACATATTTCCTTACCCTTAGTTTAATGATTTAGAACATATTCCTCGATTTTTTTAACAGCATGATGGTAACTCGCTTTTAGAGCGCCCACCGAAGTATCCAAAATCTGGCTCATTTCTTCATATGGAGTTTCTTCAAAATACCTCATATTGAACACAATGCGTTGTTTTTCAGGGAGTTGCTGGATAGCAAGCTGTAGTTTCCAGACTGCTTTGTTGGCATCAAAATCTTTTTCGCTTTGAAGCTTCTCTTCCAGATTCAAGCTTCCTTCATCCAATGAAATAGAAGATTTTCTTTTTTGTTGTTCCAAAAATGTAAGAGATTCATTCACTGCAATTCTATAAAGCCAGGTTGATAGCTTGGAATCGGCCCTGAAATTGTCTAACCCGTTCCATGCTTTGATAAATACATTTTGCATCACATCATTGGCATCATCATGACCAACCACTATTCGCCTTATCTGCCAATATATTTTTTCCTGATATTTTTTAACGATGCTTGTGAAAGCGCTATCCCGTCTTCCAGGCGACTTAAATTGTTCTATCAACAGACTATCGTCAATTACAGGTTGCATCATACCAGATAAGGTACTATTTTTTTCTGGAAATTGCTTTTTCAGCTGCAGCAACTATAAATTCTGTATCTAATCCAAATTTTTTCAACAATTCGGTAGGCTTACCACTTTCACCAAAAGTATCCTGAGTTCCAATCATTTCAATTGGAATTGGATGTTCTTTCACAGAAACCTGGGCTATACTGTCACCCAAACCTCCAAAAATACTATGTTCTTCTGCAGTAACTGCACATCCTGTTTTTTTGATGGATTCCAACACGGCAGGAACATCCAAAGGTTTGATAGTGTGTATGTTGATGATCTCAGCATCAATTCCCTTTTCCTTAAGGATTTTCCCTGCTTCAATGGCCTTCCAAACAAGATGGCCACAGGCAAAAATGCTCACATCCTTTCCTCTCGAGAAAAATTGTGCTTTTCCGAAAACAAAATCTTCCGGGTTTGTAAAAATTGGCCAAACAGGACGTCCAAACCTCAGGTAAACAGGTCCATCATAATCTGCAATAGCTATGGTAGCTGCTTTTGTTTGGTTGTAGTCGCAAGGAACCACAACGGACATTCCTGGAAGCATTTTCATCAAACCTATATCTTCAAGGATCTGATGGGTTGCTCCATCTTCACCCAATGTTACACCAGCGTGTGATGCACAGATTTTTACATTCTTACCTGAGTAAGCTACTGATTGTCTAATCTGATCATAAACCCTTCCTGTGGAGAAATTAGCAAAAGTAGTTGTATATGGAATTTTACCGCCAATGGTAAGTCCTGCAGCAATTCCAATCATATTGGCTTCTGCAATACCGCATTGAATAAATCTTTCAGGGAAAGACTTGATAAAAGCATTTAATTTAAGTGATCCGGCAAGGTCAGCCGTTAAAGCAACCACATTCGGGTTTTTTTGTCCCAATTCAAATATTCCGTCGCCAAAGCCGCTTCTGGTATCTTTCTGTCCTGTTACTGTGATTGCGTCCAACATAACTGTTAAAAAGTTTGACGCAAGTTACTACCAATAAGGCATTAATCAAGGCTGAAAGGTCACATTTTTGGAGTTCAGTTCAGCTTATGGGACCGTAATTCAAGATGTTTGGGTTGATTTGCAATGAATTGTTCCCATTTCCAGGCACTCGTCATAATGTCTTCCAGGCTATTCCTTGGCTCCCACTTCAATTCCTTTCTTGCCTTATCATTATTTGCATAGATAGCTATAACATCCCCAGGACGCCTGTTCCCAATGCTATAGTTTAATTTTATTCCAGTACTTTTTTCAAAAGCTGCAATGGCTTCCAAGACTGTTATACCATTTCCTGAACCAAGATTGAAAACTTCACAATTGCTGCTGTTTTTGCCATCTATCAAGAACTGAAGAGCAAGGGTATGGGCATGTGCCAAATCACAAACATGGATTAAGTCTCTAAGGCAAGAACCATCCCTGGTTGGGTAATCATCTCCAAAAACAGTCAAAGAAGGTATTTTGCCTATGGCAGTTTGTGTTATAACCGGAGTAAGATTTTGGGGTCTGTCAATGGGGAGTTCACCAATAATGGCAGATGGATGGGCTCCTGCTGGATTGAAATATCGCAAAAGCACTGATTTGGATGTTGGATGTGCAACTGCAAAAGATTCTATCATTTGCTCACCCATTTGCTTAGTAAGGCCATAAGGTGATTCAGCATTTTTTCTTGGTGTTTCTTCCGTAACAGGGATGCTATCTGGATTTCCATAAACGGTGCAAGAAGATGAAAAAACGAAATGTGGAATATGAAACTCTTCTATACATCTCAGAATATTGATCAGAGACCCAAGATTGTTTTGGAAATACAATACTGGTTTTTCTACAGATTCCCCAACAGCTTTGTATGCAGCAAAATGGATGATTCCGGAAATATCACTGTTTTCTTCAAAAATGGCATGGGTTTCGTCATAGTTACACAGGTCTACCTTGTAATTTTTGATTTTTGTACCAGTGATTTTTTCAACACCAGCCAACATATCAGGTGTTGATCTTGAATTATTATCTGCGGAAATCACTTCAAATCCATTTTCAATCAGGTCTACAATTGTGTGTGCTCCTATATAGCCAGACCCTCCGGTAACCAATATTTTTTTCATTGTTGTTGATTAAAATGAACGCTCTAATAACCCCATCAAATATGTTCCATATCCACTCTTGAGCAATGGTTCGGCAAGTTTTATAAGTTGATTGGTGTCAATAAAACCCTTTCTCCATGCTATTTCTTCAATACAGGCAACTTTGATTCCTTGTCGTTGTTCTATTACCTGTATAAATTGGGACGCTTGCATTAATGAGTCAAATGTGCCGGTATCCAACCAGGCGGTTCCCCTGTCAAGAACGGAAACATGTAATTTGCCTCTTCTTAGATATTCAAGGTTAACATCTGTTATCTCATACTCACCTCTTGGAGAAGGTTTGATGTTTTTTGCAATGTCAACCACATCGTTGTCATAAAAATACAAGCCGGGAACTGCAAAGCGACTTTTAGGATTCACAGGTTTTTCTTCTATTGAAATGGCTTTTTTATTGCCATCAAATTCAACGACACCATATCTCTCTGGGTCACTAACCTGGTAAGCATATACAATTCCACCGTCTGGGTTTGCATTTTGAGAAAGGGTATTCCCCAAACCCATTCCGTAGAAGATATTATCACCCAATACCAGGGCACAACTATCATCCCCAATAAATTCCTCACCAATCACAAATGCTTGTGCAAGTCCGTTTGGAACTTCTTGTATTTTATAGGTAAAGTTTAAACCCAAATGATGTCCATTTCCAAACAATTTTTCAAATTGTGGAAGATCGTGTGGGGTGGATATGATCAAGATATCCTTTATGCCTGCTAGCATCAAGGTAGACAAAGGGTAATAAATCATGGGTTTGTCATATACCGGCATGATTTGCTTGCTAATGGCATATGTGATAGGATACAATCTGGTTCCTGAGCCGCCTGCTAATATGATTCCTTTCATATTTGTATTTGGACAAAAATATGTCAAACTTTTTAAGTAGACGATTTATAGACATTTTCCATATGGATTCGTACAATAAAATCCAATGTGAAGTCGATTTTATAGCCCAAGAAATTAATATGCCCAATATGAGTTGTATGTAAAGTCAATATTAATAAATTGTAAACAGGCCTCTTATTTATTAACATTTTTTAGATGTTATTTTCTGTTGACACTGACTTAATAATTCGTTAACAATGCAAGGCTAGATTTGCTCCAAATTAATAAGCCATGACCCAGGGATTTAAAAAATCAACAAAAAGCAACATTGAACTTGTGTTCAATATGCTTCATGGCAGATCTAAAACTACTACTCTCCTGTTCTTTGCTTTGCTGTTTTCTCTCATTGCAACAGCACAAAAATCAATCAAATTTAATGGAACAGTAATTGATGGTAGAACCAGATCTGCAATTGTAGGTGCAACTGTAAAGCTTACTCAAACACAGAAAAGCATTGCCTCAGATGTTGAAGGAAAATTCATCATTGAGATGAAGCAAGGTTTGAAGTATGAGTTGGAAATCAGTTCTGCAAGCTATGAAAAGAAAATCATCAGCGATATTGATCCACTAAACGACAATGGATTGGTTATTTCACTTCAACCCAAAATGAAGGAAATGGCAGAAGTTGTTGTTAAGGCATCAGGGCGGAAAGAATCTGTTGCTTCATTGTATCTCATGCAACGAAACAGTTCAAGCATTCAAGACGGTATCTCTGCAGAATCTATCAGAAAATCACCAGACAAAAACACAGGTGAGGTGATCCGCAGGGTATCAGGTGCATCTGTGCAAGACAATAAATTCGTGGTTATCAGGGGTTTGAATGAGCGATACAATGTTGCCATGTTGAATAATAACATTCTTCCCAGTACAGAGCCAGATAAAAAAGCGTTTTCCTTTGATATCATACCTGCATCAGCTATTGATAACTTGATTATATATAAAACGCTTACACCCGATTTGCCAGGAGATTTTTCTGGAGGATTGGTTAAAGTTGTTACCAAAGATTACCCTGCAAAAGCATTTACTGAAGTATCTATTTCAGGTTCAGGCAATTCCCTGACTACTGGCAAAGGTTTTTACGGTTCCACTTTCAATGGTAAGTATGATAATTTTGGCATGTTCGATAAGTTGAGAAATGTTCCTGCCCAATATCTTGCAAATCGCGGCTCGGGTTTTATTTCTTTGCCAAATTACACCAAGCAACAAATATCTAAACAGTTTCCAAGTAGCTATGGTTATGAAGGAAAGGCTGTTTCAGCTCCAAGTTTCAGTGTAGGTGTGAGTGGTGGTAATACTTTGTTGCTGAA
The DNA here is from genome assembly GCA_947447005.1 of Chitinophagaceae bacterium. Lineage (GTDB taxonomy): Bacteria > Bacteroidota > Bacteroidia > Chitinophagales > Chitinophagaceae > Pollutibacter. Next base: position 50,353 of record CANFHO010000003.1, on the reverse strand, counting down.
AAACAATGCAAAGTTTGGTTTCCTCTACATGGTTAGTTATAGCAATGGTAGAAAGGTATCAGACAAGGGAAGATCAGATTATATGTTGAATGGAGACCTTTTATATGAAAACAACACGAATGTGTATGATCAAAAGAACAGTCTATCTGGCTTGATCAATCTTGCATATTCAAAAGGCAAAAGCAAGTATACATTGAAAGGCTTGTTCAATAATGATTTTTCAAATTCACTGGGTCTGAGAAATGGATATGATATCAGCAACCGTCCTACCCGTTTTGAGCTAAAAAGCTATAACAATGAATTAAGTTCTGTAGGATTGGCAAGTATGGTATTGGATGGAACACATTCATTGAGTTCAAAATTGACTGTTGATTGGACAACATCTGTTTCTGATGCGTACAAAAATCAGCCGGATCAAAAAATTGTTGCCTTCAGAACTCCCAATGATCAGACAAACAATTATTATTTAAAAATAGGTAATGAAAATTCACCAGAAATCAGAAATGCAGGAAGGATTTTCTCAAACCTGGATGAAAAGATCTACAATGCAGGTTTTAATTTCACTTACCAGTTCAAAGTGAATGGTGCTGCGCAGAAGTTGAAGTTTGGTTCTTTGAATTATTATCGCGACAGAAAAACAATTGTTGATGCACTTGGTTATGCATCTCTTGATTTCAGAGGTGTAACTATTTATGAAACTAAGTCCACTGATTATTCTACCATCTTTTCTCCTTCAAACATCGATGCATTCAAATTGACATTGGCTACAATTGGCAATAACTCAACCTCATACACTGCAAATGCAATGCTCAATGCAGGTTATTTGATGTATGATGGTAAATTTTCTGACAAGCTCAAATTGACAACAGGAGCCAGGGTTGAAAATTATTCACAGGAATTACACGCACTCAATCAAGCGGATGTGAAACTTCAGAATTTTGATGTTTTACCTTCAGCATTGTTGACATATGCTATTGGAGATAAAACAAATCTCAGATTGGCTGGTTCAATTTCTGTTAACAGACCTGAGTTTAGGGAATTGGCGAGTTATAGTGTATTTGATTACGACAATTTCGTAGTGGTTCGTGGTAATCCAAATTTAAAACGTGCTCTGATTAACAATATCGATTTGCGCTACGAAACTTTCCCATCAGCAGGTGAGATTTTTTCAGCGAGTGTTTTTTTCAAATCATTCAGCAACCCGATTGAACAAGTGAATCTTGGAAATGATGTGCTTTCATACAAAAATGCCGACAAGGCAAAAACATATGGAACAGAAGTTGAACTCAGGAAAAAACTTGATTTCATTGGGGGAAAATTCTTTGAAAATCTTTCTTTCTACACAAACCTTGCATACATGTTGGGTAATGTAACCTTTGGCAGCAGTCAGGTTAACACCCCATTGCAGGGTCAATCTCCATACATTATCAATACAAGTTTAAGCTATGCCACAGACAAAGATCTTTCGATCAGCATGTTGTACAACAGGGTTGGTCCTAGATTGAAGTTTAGGGCAGTTCAAGGTGGAGCATTCAATATTTTTGAAATGCCACGCGACCTTGTGGATGTTCAGGTGAGTAAGAAAATCATGAAGGGTAAGGCAGAAGTGAAATTTGCTATATCTGATATCCTGGCTCAGCCTTTCAGATGGTTTTATAAGTTCGATCAGAACCCATCAAATAACAATTTTGATGCATCTAAAGATAAAGTAATCAATTCAGCAAAATACGGTACAAGTGTGAATCTTGGCCTCAAATTAAACTTCTAAATTTCAAAATCAATCAAAATGAAACAATTGAAAATTTTTCTCGCTGCTGGCCTTCTAATGATGGCATTTGCATGTAAAAAAACAGAACAGCCTGTAGTACCTACAGTAGCTACTCCTACCATTACTGCAATTTCTCCTGGTTCTGCAATTGCAGGTGATGTTATTACAATAACTGGTACAAATTTCACCAATGCAACATCTGTTTCTTTTGGTGGTGTAAATGCAGCAGCATTTACAGTAGTTAGCGCAACTTCAATTACTGCTACAGTTGCTGCGGGTAGTGCTTCAGGTAGCGTTACTGTAACAACACCTGGTGGATCTGTTTCATTTGCAGGATTTACATTTGTAGGTGTTGGTTCACGTTTAGATGTACGTGGAACTATTACAGCAAATACAACCTGGAAAAAGGATTATGTGTATAGACTCCGTGGTTATGTATATGTATTAAATGGTGCTACATTGACAATCGAAGCTGGTACTAAGATTGTATCTAACAAAGATTCTGCTGGCGTTTTGATTGTAACTCCTGATGCAAAAATCATTGCAGATGGAACTGCTTCTGCGCCTATTGTTTTTACATCTGCTGAAACATCTCCGGTTCCTGGTGACTTGGGTGGTGTAGTTATTGCAGGTAATGCTAAAGTGAATGGTAACCACGCTGTAATGGAAGGTGGTTTGGATGTTCGCTACCAGGCGTTTGGTGGCAACAATGATGCTGATAACTCAGGTACCCTTCGTTATGTTCGTATTGAATATGCTGGTAAAGCAGTAAATCCTGGTGATGAGGTAAATGGTTTGTCATTGTATGGTGTAGGTTCTGGTACAACATTCGATTACATTCAGATTTCCAGAGGATATGATGATGGATTGGAAATATTTGGTGGCGCAGCTAATCTGAAGCACGTGGTTATATACAATTGCGCTGATGATGATTTCGATTTTGATGATGGATACCGTGGAATGATCCAATATGCTATTTCTTTCCGTGATCCTGCTTTCACCGATCCTAAAGGAACGACTGGTGACGTATCTAATAATTTTGAAGTAGATAATGTAAATCCTTCTAACGGATTCACTTTGACACGTGCCCCGATTACTTCGCCAGTACTTTCAAACTTCACAGCAATTGGTCCTAACAGTGCAGCAGGTGTTAATGGTACTTCAGCTGATTATGGTTGGGGTATGCGTTGGAGAAGAGGCGCTCAGTTTTTATTGGCTAACTCAGTTGTTTTGGGTTCAGCTAAAGAAGCATTCAGGGTTCAGGAAGATTCAACTATTGCATATTACTTAAGAGGTTCTAGCCTTCTTCAAAATTGCTATATTGGCGATCAAGCTAAGGTTTTTGCAGTAGCTGATAAGTATTCTGCATCTGCATCTCCTTATACCATCGCTGGTTTCCCATCATACGATTTAGTAGCTATTAAATCTCAATATGCTGCAACTGGTACTGTTGAGGTTTCTGATGTAACAACGTTGAAATTGACAAGTCCTTTTACTGTTGCTGCTCCTAACCTCAATCCACAAGCAGGCTCTCCATTGTTGAGTGGCTCTACCTTCACTCCTACCAAATTAACCAATGCATTTTTTGATAAGGTTACATTTGTAGGTGCCATTGGTACATCAGACTGGACAGTGGGTTGGACTAAATGGGGTCTATAAGAATATTTTGGCTATCCATTTTTTAAACAATCAGCTCTGATTAGTAGCAATCATGGATAGCATTTAACAAAGAGTAGTTTTTTACGACCGCTTCATTCTTGGAGCGGTCTCTTTTTTATAGCCGATTATTTAATTTTTAATTTTACAACAAGGTTTTAATATATTCGGGATATATGTTGAAGAGTTCATTTGTACAAAGAGATATCAGTTGGTTAAGCTTTAATGCAAGGGTGTTGCAGGAGGCGAATGATCAATCAGTTTCTCTAAAAGATCGAATTAGATTTTTAGGGATTTTCTCCAATAATCTTGACGAGTTTTTCAGAGTGCGTGTTGCAACCTTGAAAAGAATGGTTGAATTAACCGGGAAGAAAGACAAAATGAATTTTCACATGGAAAACCTTCCCAGTGAAATTTTAATCGAAATTTTACATAATGTATTAAAACAACAAAATGAATTTGACCGAATCTGGATTAATATTCAGAGTGAAATGAAACGCAATAAAGTTTATCTGAAAAATGATAAACAGCTTTCAAAAGTGCAGAAAGATTTTGTTGTCGATTTTTTTGAGAAAAATGTGCGATCCAACATCATTCCATTAATGATCGAAGGATTGGCTGAACTGCCATATCTGCGTGAAAAGAGTATTTATCTCGGTGTTGTGATGCAAAGTAAACAATCTGCATACCATCAACAATATGCCCTGATTGAAATTCCATCTAAATCTGTTGGTCGATTTATACAATTGCCTACAGCAAACAAAGAGACACATATCATTTTGCTGGAGGATATTATTCGAGTGAATCTACCTTATATATTCTCCTATTTTGGTTATGATCAATTTGATGCACATATTTTTAAGGTTACAAAAGATGCTGAAATTGACTTTGACAATGATGTGAGCATCTCTTTGGTTGAAAAGATGAAAAAAGGTTTAAAAGGACGAAGGAAGGGAAAGCCTGTAAGATTTGTGTATGATCGAGAAATGAATGGAGGGTTATTGAATTTCTTAACCAAAAAACTGAAATTGGATAATAAATCAAGCATTATACCCGGTGGAAGGATTCATAATTTTAAACATTTTATGGATTTTCCCAATGTATTCCCTGCTGTAAAAGAAAGGCCTTCTTCTATCCCGCATCCGGAATTAAAAAAAGCCCACAGGGTTACTGATGTCATTACTGCAAAGGATGTATTACTTCATTTCCCTTATCATTCTTTTAGTTCTATCATCGATCTTTTAAGGGAAGCCGCTATTGATCCGGATGTAAGTTCAATTAAGATTACTGCCTACAGATTGGCATCAGATTCTAAAGTCATCAATGCCCTGATCAATGCATCCAGGAACGGAAAGAATGTTGAAGTGATGTTGGAGCTCAAAGCAAGATTTGATGAGGAAGCCAATTTGGAATGGAAAAACGTATTGGAAGATGAAGGGGTAAAAGTTATTTTGGGAATTCCCAATATGAAAGTTCATGCTAAGATTTGTGTTATTAAAAAAAGGGTGCGCAATAAAACCATTCAGTATGGATTTGTAAGCACCGGAAACTTAAATGAAAAAACAGCCAATTTCTATGGTGACCATTGTTTGCTTACGAGCAATAGGTCTATCATGGCTGATATCAATAGGATTTTCTTTTATTTGGAAAACCCTGTAATGCATGGTAAGGCACTTTTGGATATAAAAACGCTTTTGGTCAGCCCTCTCGGCATGCGTAAAAAGCTCAAAGAGTTAATTGATTTTGAGATTTCACAGGCAAAAAGAGGGCGTCCTTCAAGCATTACATTAAAATTGAACTCATTAAGCGATATTGCCCTGGCTGATCAATTATATAAAGCCTCCATCGCTGGAGTCAAAGTTGATCTGATCATCCGTGGAATATTTTCTGCAAAACGAAAAGAGAGAAAAAGGCCAGATTCTCTCAATGCAATTAGCATTGTTGATCAATATCTTGAGCATGCCCGCGTACTCCATTTTCATCATTCAGGTGAAGATTTGATGTATATTTCGAGTGCTGATTTCATGGTTAGAAATTTAGACCATCGTGTTGAAGCGGCATGTCCTATTTTAGATGAATTTTTAAAACAGGAATTAAAGGAAATTCTGCAAATTCAACTTTCTGATAATGTAAAAGCAAGGGTGTTGGATGCAGATTTTAAAAATATATATATTGATTCACACGGAAAGAAAAAAATACGTTCTCAGGAAGAGATATTGAAGTACCTTCAAAAAAAATCTTGATAGGAATACGTGAGACTAGCAGCAATTGACATAGGAACAAATGCCTCAAGACTATTGATCACTGAAGTGATCTCTAATGAACGTTCAGCCCCGGTTTTCAACAAATTAAATTTGGTTCGTGTGCCGTTGAGATTGGGTTTTGATGTGTTTGAAACAGGCGAAATTTCAAAGCCAAGGATCAATATGATTCTTGAAACAATGAAAGCTTATGCCCATTTGATGAAAGCATACCAGGTGGATAGGCATATTGCAGTTGCAACAAGTGCGATGCGTGATGCAAAAAATCGTATTGATATTGTTCGTAAGATATACCTGGAAACAGGTATAAATATTGAAGTTATTTCCGGGGATTTTGAAGCTTCACTTATTTACGAATCTCATATAGCTGAAAATCTAGACACCAACAGCAACTACTTGTATGTGGACGTTGGTGGTGGTAGTACCGAACTTACCTTTTTTACTGCAGGTGAACTTGTATTCAAGCATTCATTTAATATAGGTACAATTCGGTTGCTTAAAGATCTTGTTCATGAGTCTGATTGGGATTTTATGAAAGATACCATCAAAGAAAATATAAAGGGCGTTAAAAATACCATTGCCATTGGAACAGGGGGAAATATCAATAAAATATTTTCCATGAGTAAAAGAAAGGATGGCAAGCCCATACAGTTAGAACTTCTCAAGGATTATTATAAAGAATTTTCATCTTGTTCCTTGGAAGATAGAATACGGCTTTATAATCTTAGATCTGATCGAGCAGATGTAATTGTTCCTGCGCTTCTCATTTATATACAAGTAATGAAATGGGCTTCTATTGATGAAATGCTTGTACCTAAAATTGGTCTGGCAGATGGATTGGTTCAACATCTTTATGCAGAAATGATTCATTAACCTTTTGTTCATATCATTTCAATATTCCTTAATGTCATTTTAAACTATTCTTAATAGTAAGGTTGTTATTTTATAGAACCTCTCTATTATGAATAAAAAATCATTGGATGTAGTTGTTTTAAGTGATGTGCATTTAGGAACATATGGATGTCATGCATCTGAACTTGTTACCTATCTAAGAAGTATTTCTCCTAAGTTATTGGTGTTGAATGGAGATATCATAGACATTTGGCAATTCCGAAAACATTATTTTCCCGGCTCACACATGCAGGTTATCAAGGAGATATTCAGCATGATGTCGCGTGGAACAGAAGTTGTCTACATTACCGGTAATCATGATGAAACCCTCAGGCGTTACAGTGGTTTGAAAATGGGAAATCTTCAATTGTTGGACAAACTCGTTATTGATTTAGATGGTAATAAAACATGGATTTTTCATGGCGATGTTTTTGATGCAACAACCAAGGGTAGTGCTAAATTGATTGCAAAGCTTGGCGGACATGGATATGATTTATTGATTTTAGTTAACAGGGCAATCAACTGGTTGTTGAAATTGATGGGTAAGGAGAAGATGAGCTTAAGTAAGAAGGTTAAAAATGGGGTTAAGAAAGCAGTTTCCTGGATAGGTAATTTCGAACAAACAGCTGCCGAATTAGCCATTCAAAAAGGATATTCTCATGTAATCTGTGGTCATATTCACCAACCTCAACACAGAGTAATCGAAACCGAAAAGGGTAGTGTAGTTTATTTGAACAGTGGTGATTGGATTGAAAACCTTACTTCATTGGAATACTCAAATGGCAATTGGGAAATACATCAATTCTGTGAAAAAAGCAGTTACGTGGAAGAGCCAAAGACATTCACAAAAGCCAATAAAATTCCATTACTTGATGTAATCACAGATGAGGTTTCTTTGTTTTTAAATTCTTTAGCCGTACAGATTCGGTAAAAATGAAAATATTTTACGCAGTTCAAGCTACAGGGAATGGCCACATAAGCAGGGCTTCTGAATTGTTACCTTATTTGCAAGAATATGGTAATGTAGATATATTTTTAAGTGGCTCAAATTTTGGTTTGAAAACAGATTTACCTGTTGCATATCGAAGTAAAGGAATCAGCCTGTTTTATGATCACTCCAATGGGGCCATTGATGTGCCTAAAACTATTAAATCCATTGCTCCAAGAAAACTTTTTAGCGAGGCAAAACATCTTCCTTTAGAAAAATATGATCTTATTATCAATGACTTTGAGCCATTGACATCTTTGGCATGTAAGTTGAAAGGCATTCAATCCTTACATTTTGGTCATCAAGCCAGTTTCAGAAGTAAAAAGGTGCCACGACCAACAAAGCGAAGTGCAATAGGAGAGTGGGTCTTAAAGAATTATGCCTATGGCACGAATACAATAGGACTACACTTTAAGGATTATGACAAGGATATTTATTCGCCTATTATCAAAAAAGCAATTTTAGAATCCGAACCCACAGATAAAGGTCATATTACTGTGTATTTAGGTCAGTATTCAGATGAAGTTTTGATAAAACAATTGTTACTTTTAAAGGGGTTTCAATTTCATTTGTTTTCTTCTACAATTTCTCAGCCATACATTCAAGATAACATTAAAGTATTTCCTGTAAATAAGGATGTGTTTTCACAAAGTATGATTGAATCGCATGGAGTCATCACCGGAGGTGGTTTTGAAACTCCTGCAGAAGCCATGCTGTTGAGAAAAAAATTGATGGTTATTCCCATGAAAGGACAATACGAACAGCAATGTAATGCGGCATCGCTTAAAGAAATGGGAATTATGGCAATAGAAGAAATTGATGATTTTTTCCCATCTTTTTTTAACAATTGGATTTTCGATTCGAAATTGATTGATTTTAATTTAAAGTATACAACAGAAGTTATAATAGAGTCTGTTTTTTCCAAAACAACTTGTATCAGGGAGATGAATAAAGAAACGAAAGTTGATAAGATGAGTAATCATCAACAAATGATGATTGCTGAAGATCATTTTTGTGCAGGCTGGAAGGCAAAAGCGATTTCATAAGGCTTGTTTTTAAGCCCCGGTGCTAATTCACCAAGTTTCAGATCTCTTGATTGTGGAGTAGGCTCACACAATGTAAAAGACTCACCATTAAATAACACTTGATGCCTTACGGGTTTATCAAGTTTTACAGCAACTGTTACATGTTCGGGATATGAAAGGATAATCATCGGAAGTTTATATATCTCTTTTACAAGATAATAAAACAGTGCTGATCTGTCTTCACAGTCGCTTCTTTCATAGAGCAATGTTTGTTCAGGTGATAATCTTTTTTCTCTGCCAAAGTAGTCTGTATCTTTTTCAAACATGAAAGCATGACGTGTAAATGCCATTAAATATTCAACACCTTTTCTTGTACTCATATTTTTGGTTTTGTCCATGAGTGCAGAAATAAGCGAATTGTATGTTGTTTTGTTGATGGGTATGTTAAACTGGTTCTTGTAATCTGTCACTGGGTAATTCCTAAAATAGCTTTCCATCTCACGGTTTATCTTAATATTCAAGTGACAATCCTTTTGGCGAAAATGATACGTTATATCCTTTGTGCTAAAGGCATTTTCGTCAAAGTTTGGCAGTGAATTTATCTTGAATGAAAAAAGATGACCTTCGGTTTTAATGTTATTTACAACATTGAATTTTTCTGTTTCAAAATCAATGCTATAGCCATAATCATGATAATTCATGCATACATATTGATTTCCTTTTAAATATTTTATCGGAAGATTAAATATACTGTCGCTGGATTCTACGTATAACAGCACTTTGTTTTCTGAGCAGCTCAATAATACATTATATCCAGTTTTAGAAAGCAGATACCATTTGTTGATGGTATATCCAATATAATCATCTTCTTTTGGGGTGATTTCCTGTGCCGCTTTTCTGACCAATTGATAAAACATCCAGTCGTCTAGGTGCTCAGATGTTTTGATTATATCCAATTGATGACTTATATATTCCATTTGAGGATTATTCTTTTGTTCACAGAACGAAAGAATATGATCTGTTGATACATTTTTATTGAAGGAGGGTTCTTTTGTAGTATTATATAAAGCATACTTCTTCCCCAGAAATTCAATTTCTATTGAATCTTTGAGGTATTCAGCCTTCGATGCTTGTGCACCAATGGAAAGACAGACTAAAATGAAGAATGTGATGATTTGTTGCAACTTTTGTTAACATTAAATTCATATTAAGTTAACATTAAATTAATATAACTGCAAACAAATTTATCAAATAATTGATATTCAATATATTATCAAATATTTTTCCTGAGTGTAAATCCAAATGTAGAACCAATGCCAGGCTTGCTCCTTGCATGAATTATTTGTCCATGGGCTTCAATAATATGCTTACAGATGGCCAAACCCAGTCCGGTTCCACCAATATTTCTACTTCTTCCATAGTCTGTTCTGTAGAATCGTTCAAAAATCCTGGGTAAATGTTCTTCTGCTATTCCTATGCCATCGTCTGTTATTTCAATCAGATAATTTTTATCATCTGTTTTGTAAACAGATGCTTCGATTTTACCATCCTTATTGCCATATTTAATTGCATTTTCAATCAGGTTTGCAATTACCTGTCTTATTTTTTCCTTGTCTGCATGGACCAATACGGGTACTTCGCAACCCTTTTTAATGGAGCAATGAATATTTTTTTCTTCTGCTTTCAGTGATAAAGACTCATATGCCTCTATGATGAGGTCCTGAATAACAAAATTTTGATAATGCAATTCCAGTTTTCCACTTTCGAGTTTAGTGATTTCATCCAGATCTGAAATAAGATTGATTAATCTTTCAGTATTACGAAAGGCATTGTTCAGAAATTTTTTATTTACATCGGGGTTGTCTATGGCGCCTGCAATAAGGGTTTCCAGGTATCCTAGAATGGCAAAAGCAGGTGTTTTAAATTCATGCGACAGGTTTTGAAGAAATTCTTTTCTGAATTCCTCATTTCTTTCAAGCATTTCCATTTTTTCCTTACGCTGATCGGCCCACTTAAATACTTCCTCACCAACTTCATCTAAAGTTTTGCTAGGTAAAATGGTTTTTGTAAAAAATTCTTCCCGTTTAGAAGCTTTGGTTTGATGAATGAATTTATAGATCAACTTGATTTTCCTGTTGATGAATTTCTCAATAAAAAATTTACTCACAGAAAAAGACAGGATAAAAATTATTATCAATGTCAGTAACATGTAGGAAAAACTTCCTGTCATAAAAATGACAAAAATTCCTGCAGTACTTGCTGCCACGCTCCCAATGATAGATGAGATATGGAGTGGAGTTAGATTTTTAGTTTCGAACATATTGCAATGTACGAATTAGATAGAATCAGGTGGGAAACTCAATTAGAGATCAAATTTATAGCCCACCCCTTTTACTGTTTTGATACATTCAATCCCTAGTTTTTGTCGGATTTTTCTGATATGAACATCAATGGTTCGATCTCCCACAATTACTTCACTTCCCCAAATTTCATTCAGGATTTCATTTCTGAGAAAAACCCTACCGGGTTTTGTTGCCAGGAAATGAAGCAAATCAAATTCTTTCTTTGCAAGCGATATAGACTGGCCTTTAAAATACACGACATATTGGTCGGGGTCGATTTTCAAATCGCCAAAATCCAAAATCCTGGATTGTTCTTGTTTGTTCAATCTTCTGAATAATGAATTGACCTTGCTAACCATTACTTTAGGCGAAATGGGTTTATTTAGATAGTCATCCGCCCCGAATTCTAAACCTTTAACATGCGAAAGTTCATCATTCAAGGCAGTGAGAAATACTATGATTGTATCTTGGAATTCCGGGAGGGATCTTAAAATTTTACATACTTCAATGCCGTTTTTCTTAGGCATCATGATATCAAGTATGATCAGATCTGGTTTGAATTTTTTAGCAATTTCAATCGCCTGGTCACCATCCTTGGCAGTTTCTACCTCATGGTCGTGCAATTGAAGGTTGAATTTGATGATTTCGAGTATATCGGGTTCATCATCAGCAATCAATATTTTCTTACCTTCTTCAGCCATGGTAGAATATGTATTTTACTCAAAATTAACTTGGAATGACCAATATCTTAAACTACACAGATTATGAAATTGTTAAGTGAACCCACCAGTTATTCCCATCTGTTAAAATTCAATTTATTGGCGTAAGGGCTATTTAATGTTAATTTTACGAAATTCTTACAAGGTTTGAGAATAATTTTTATCATATCATTTCTTTTTCAAAGCTTCTACGCTTTAGCTTTGGCAGACACCACCAAAGTGCCCATCGATATCAGGCGTGTTAAACTTCATGAAGATATTGATAAAGTTCAGTCTGATATTTCCTTGATGGACGGAAAAAAAGATTCGTTCATAAATCAAACCGGTGATGTAGATCTTGATCTCTTGATTACAGACTATTTGACCAGACAAGTTGATGAGATGCAACAAGGCATTGAATCAAGTGTTGTTTACGACCATCGGCTCAAGGTAAAATATTTGAGTGGATTGTTGTTTATGCTTTCTGGTTTTTATGATGGACTCCATGCCGGAACCTATGCTGCTGGAATGGCTCCTGTATTCTTTGATGCGTATAAAAAATTGGTTGCTGCAGATTTTTATGAAAATGAATTGTTGGGTGTAGCCATGCAATACCCATATTCAATCAATCAACTATTGTTAGGACCTAAAACTGTTTTTTTTGATAATAAAGGCCTCTTGGATGTACGTGTTCACATGTACAAGCAGTATGGGCTGCTTTATCCAGAAAAAGCACTCAAGACACTGGATCCTTTTATGGATCTCCCTTTTGCAGATAGTGTAATTATAACATCTGCAAAAAGGTATCCTGAAAAATTTTATGATTATGCTGCAGCATCAGCAACCAAACTGGGAAAAAAAATCAGAACTGTAAATGATTCCACTGTTAGGCTGATTGTCCAATTATCAGACGACAAAAGTGGAAGATTGTTATTCCCTTTTTTACATTCCATTCTCAGAAATAGAATCAGTTTTGACAGTGTTAAGTCATTAATTTTAGATGATGTCAATTATTTCAAATTGCTTGTGTCTACACAAATACAATATTTAGATGACATGAGACGTCAGGATACTCCCTTGTTGCGTATGGAAATCTCGAACATGATTGCCAGAAAAGCGGAGGAAATATTCATCAACGAGATCAATGCATTGCATGAAGAGGCAGATGATAAGAGATTTGCAATCCTTCATGGTCTTCGACCTGAGGAGCTTTATTATATTATAGTAACAGGAGAAGATATTATTTATACTTCCAGTTATGTTGGGGTATATAACCGAATGATGTCGGCATTGCCAAAGTCTGCCGGCGACACTTTATTAATGAAAGTTAGGTTTGATAAATTTAGAAAATTTATCAAGATGGCAGCAGGTTACAACAAACTGGATGATTTTTTGAAAACGATGCCAGATAGTACTTCTCACTTATTAATGAAGGCTTTTGTGCGAGGTCTGGAAAAGGGGTTGACCTTGGAAGATGCAGTTGATGTAGCAGATTCGTATGGAAGTCTCAGCGATTCACTGATACAACAGTTGGTTCAAACTGAGATTAAACTCAATTTGGAAAAGCAAACCGAGTTGGCAAATCTCCGTGGTGGCATTATTTATGATATTCTCGATTTATTATTTAAGTCAACGACGGATAGTGGAGCTGCACTTTCTGAAAAGTATCATATTCCGCCACCTTTTCAGGTTAATTATCAAGATTTGGCGGATAAATCTGGTAGGGTAGTACAACAAATTTTTTTCTATGGCGATAAGGATGGAATTGAATCTTTTGCAAGCTTCATGGGTCAGTTTATAAATAAGCCAGAATGGAAAATACTCAAGAATGAACAATGGGTAGAAATCAGATCATTGATTGGAAAGCCTGTTTGGATATATGCCAATCTCCCTTTAGAGAATAAGGATGGGGATGATCCTGATGCCAAAGCCCAGGCAATGCTCTCTGAATATCTATCTGCACAGGGTTTGGAGCCCTCCATCGTAATTCATAGAGGGCATAGTTATCATCTGAAGTATACCATCGAACAACTGCCCAAAACAGCAAAAATTATCATACTGGGTTCTTGTGGTAGCTATCAAAATCTGAATGCTGTACTTTCTGTTTGTCCTGAGGCACATATTGTTTCTTCAAAAGAAGTAGGAACAAGGTTGGTAAATGAACCCATTTTGAAATTAATGAATGAAACATTGCGGAAAGGAGAATCGATTCAATGGATAAACATGTGGGAATTGCTTCAAAAGCAATTTAGTAGTGGTGTTGGAAAAGAGCGTTTTGAAAATTACATTCCTCCTCATAAAAATCTGGGAGCATTGTTTATCAAGGCATATAGTAATAGGATATCACAAAGAGGAGAAAAGAACTGATGACAAAACAGGCACATAAAAAAATATTTGATATTGGGTTATTATCCAAGATCTTCTCATATGCAAGGCCATACAAGAGTAAATTTGCAGGCTCTGTTGTATTATCAATTCTATTGGCAATACTGTCGCCATTAAGGCCCATGTTGATCAATCAAACACTTCAACATGTTGCAAATGCGCATGAAGGTCAGGCAGATCTTGTCAAGGATTTTTTAATAAGACTTACATTACTACAAGTAGGTATTCTTGCCCTTGAAACCATATTGAGATTTCTGTTTTCCTATCTGACTTCATGGCTGGGCCATCGGGTGGTGAAAGACATCCGTGTAAAGGTTTTCAGTAAAATACTCTCATTGAATTTAAAGCAGTTTGATAAGACGCCTATTGGAACATTAACAACCAGAACCATCAATGATATTGAGGCTGTCAACGATATTTTTTCAGAAGGATTGATCCCAATTGTTGCAGATATGCTATCTATTCTGGCAATTCTTGCAGCCATGTTCTATACCAATTGGAGATTAACCTTGGTTTGTTTGATCCCATTTCCCTTTTTGATTCTTGCAACTTATTATTTCAAAGAAAGTGTGAACAAATCTTTTTCCACGGTTCGTAATTCAATAGCAGCGCTGAATGCTTTTGTGCAGGAGCATATTTCGGGGATGTTTGTTATTCAGGCATTTACATCAGAAAAGCGTGAGTATCAAAAATTTGAAGTGATCAATAAACGGCACCGGGATGCCAATATTCAGGCCATTTTTGCATATTCTGTATTTTTTCCTGTGGTAGAGATTATCCTGGCATTTTCGATGGGATTATTGGTATGGTTTGCAGCACGAAATGCTTATCATATGGGAACAGAACAAGCATTGACGGTTACCGGCGATGTGGTTTCTTTCATCTTGCTGCTGAACCTCTTGTTCAGACCTTTGAGAATGATTGCTGATAAGTTCAATGTATTGCAGATGGGTATGGTGGCCGGAGAAAGGGTATTGTTGGTGCTTGATAATGAGGATGTATTAGAGGATAATGTTGGGACTTTGGATGTAAAAATAGAAGGCAAAATTTCATTTAACGAGGTATGTTTTGAATATGTTCAAGGAACCCCCGTATTAAAAAATGTATCCTTTGAGGTTGGTAAAGGTGAAACGGTGGCAATTGTTGGACATACTGGAAGTGGAAAATCCACTATTATCAATCTGGTCAACAGGCTTTATCAGCATCAATCAGGAGAAATTTTGATTGATGGGAGGTCAATTGAATCCATTACATTCCACTCATTGCGCAGTCAGATTGGGGTCGTTTTGCAGGATGTATTTCTATTTTCTGGAACCATTTTTGATAATGTTACCCTTCGAAATCCTGACATAACCATGGAACAGGTGGTTTCGGCAGCTAAAATGATAGGTATTCATGATTTTATTGAACAGCTTCCGGGTGCCTACTTTTATAATGTAATGGAAAGGGGTGGTACCTTATCTCTCGGGCAAAGGCAATTGTTGTCTTTTATGAGGGCATTGTTGTTCAATCCAGCCATATTGATATTGGATGAGGCTACTTCCTCTGTTGACAGTCATACTGAAAAGCTCATTCAACATGCCATCGATGTATTGACACAGGGACGTACCTCGATCGTCATTGCCCATAGGTTGTCAACCATCCGCAAGGCAAGTCAAATCATTGTGTTGGATAAGGGTCAAATAGTGGAAAAAGGCACCCATCAGGAGCTTATCCGTTTGGGGGGAGCTTATGCTAATCTGCAGGAGCTGCAAGAGCAATTACAATAAAGGAGTTTTTTGATTATTGCAAGGTTTTTACTCTGAGCATCCCTATCTTTGCGAAAAATTTGGAGAAAAATATGGGTACCAAGGGGTTAAAATCTTTACTGGTAGCGGGTTTCAGTCTGTTTTTGCTGCTTTCTGGCGGTTCTGTAAAGGCCAATGAAGAAGCGGGTGAAGAAAAATTGAATCCTGCTGAGATCATTATGGATCACATCAAGGATGCCCATGAGTTCCATTTCTTTACTTTGAAAGGAGATAGTACAGAGTTTCATGCCACCCTTCCCTTGCCTGTATTGCTGTATTCTCCTCAAAGGGGATGGGCGTTTTTCTCTTCTGCCAAATTTCATCATGGACATGAGGCGCATGATGGATATAAGCTTGAAAATGGAAAAATATTAGCAGTTTCTGGTCCTGAAGGTGCTGAGGTGGTTGATGAAAAAGTTGTGGTTTACGATTTGTCGATTACAAAAAACGTAGTTCAAATGATCCTTGCTCTTACCATTTTGGTGGTTTTGATGTTAGGAATCGCAGGAAAGTATAAAAAGGGTCAGGGTATCACAACAGCTCCTAAAGGTTGGCAAAATGCCATTGAGCCTGTAATTACATTTGTAAGGGATGAGGTTGCCAAGCCGAACCTGGCAGGTAAATATAAAAAATACCTTCCCTATTTATTGACCGTATTTTTCTTCATACTTATCAATAATATTTTTGGCTTGATTCCCGGTTCAGCCAACGTAACAGGTAACATAGCGTTTACGATCATTTTGGGAGTCATTTCTTTCTTTGTTATTTTATTTAGTACCAACAAGCATTTCTGGGGACATATCTTCTGGTATCCAGGTGTTCCAACCGTTGTTAGGTTGTTTATCATGTTGCCGGTTGAGTTGCTGGGTGTGTTCACCAAGCCATTTGCCTTGATTGTGCGTCTTTTTGCCAACATGGTGGCAGGACACATCATCATCCTCAGTTTCATTACTTTGATTTTTATTTTCGGGTCTATGAGTGCTGTTGCAGGTTGGGGCTTTTCGCCACTTTCTGTTGCATTTGCAGTGTTCATTTATCTGATTGAAATAATGGTAGCGTTTATCCAGGCGTTCATCTTCACCAACCTGACAGCGGTGTTTATCGGTCAGGCAATGGAAGGTTCGCATGATGAAGGTCATCACTAAGATTTTTTATTTTTCATTTTTAAAAACAAGTATCATGAGTCTTTTGACCACAATGCTCGAAGGTTCAGTAAGCCTTTCTCACCTTGGCGGTGCTATTGGTGCAGGTCTTGCTGCAATTGGTGCCGGTATCGGTATCGGACAGATCGGTAAAGGTGCAGTAGAATCTATTGCACGTCAACCAGAAGCTGCAAACGACATTCGTGCTAACATGATCCTGACTGCCGCTTTCGTTGAGGGTGTTGCCCTTTTCGCGGTAATCGCGGGTCTGCTTGCTGTTTTGAAATAGTAAGTTCGCACGTAAAAAAACAACTGCATCCAAAGCAAAGGGCGGAGGATGCAGTTCCTAGAAAAAAAGTTGATTCAAAATATTCGTTATGGATTTGTTATTACCCGGTATTGGCTTATTGGCATGGACATTGGTCGCATTCCTTCTGGTTTTTTTCATTTTGAAAAAATTTGCCTGGAAGATTATTATCCAGTCTCTTGATGAGCGTGAGCAAGGCATTGCTGATTCATTGGAATCTGCTCAAAAGATGAAAGCAGAAATGTCTCAACTCAAAAACGAGAATGAGGCCTTGATGGCAGAGGCACGTGAAGAACGTACCAAGCTATTGAAAGAAGCCAAAGAAATAAAAGACAGATTGATCAATGATGCAAAAGATCAGGCCAAAGCGGAAGCTGCAAAGATCATTGCTGATGCGCATAATGCCATTCAAACACAGAAAATGGCGGCCCTTACTGATGTAAAAAATCAGATTGGTAATATGGTCATTGAGATCTCTGAAAGAGTTATTCGCAAACAACTGGATAACAAAGCAGAGCAAGAAAAATATATTCAGCAGATGGCTGGTGAACTTAACCAGTTCGGAAACTAATTGATATGCGCCAAACAAAAGTAGCACAGCGTTACGCCAAAGCACTCTTCGATTTTGCTCTTGATAAGGGCAATATAGATGATGTAAAAGCGGATCTAGATGCCATTCATAAATTAGACCACAAGGAACTTAAAGTGTTTCTGATGTCGCCTGTTGTGGCTGGTGAAAAGAAAACAGCCATATTTGAGGCTATCTTTTCAAAATATGTACAGCAAGTAACCATCGCCTTTTTCAAGTTAATCTTTTTAAAAGGCCGTTCAATAGCCATTGACGAAATCATTGAAGCATTTAACGGAATGTATCGTCAGCACAAAGGCATACAAATTGTTGAAATAACCACTGCAGTTGCTGTTTCTGATGAAGTGAAGGCAACCATCCGTAAGGTTCTGTCAGGTAGCAGCATATTAAAGAACAAATCTATTGAACTGAAAGAAATTGTTGATTCTTCCATTATTGGCGGATTGATAGTTCAGGTAGAAGATCAATTCTTTGATGCCAGCATCAGACATGATCTGCAAGCTATCAAAAAACAGTTTGTAAAAAACATGTACGTTTCAGCGATTAAATAATCAGATAAACATTCATATCTTTTAAATCAGCAAATATGATAGACATTAAACCAGATGAAATATCAGCCATACTCCGCCAGCAGCTGAGCAATTTCAATACTTCAGCAGAGCTGGAAGAAGTAGGTACAGTATTGCAAGTTGGTGATGGAATTGCCCGCATCTATGGTTTGAACAACGTTAAATCCGGTGAACTCGTGGAGTTTGATAACGGAGTTAAAGCCATCGCTCTTAACCTTGAAGAAGACAATGTAGGTGTGGTATTGATGGGAGAAGGAGCAGGCATAAAAGAAGGTTCCAAAGTTAAGCGTACCGGTATGATCGCATCGATCAAAGCTGGTATGGGTATGGTTGGCCGTGTTATCAATACCCTTGGTGAAGCCATCGATGGTAAAGGCCCAATTGCAGGTGATCTGTATGAAATGCCATTGGAGCGTAAAGCACCTGGTGTTATCTTTCGTGAACCAGTAAAAGAACCACTGCAAACAGGTATCAAGGCAATCGATGCCATGATTCCTATCGGGCGTGGACAAAGGGAGTTGATCATTGGTGACCGTCAGACTGGTAAAACTGCGATTGCGGTGGATACCATCATCAACCAAAAAGAATTTTACAAGGCAGGTAAACCTGTTTATTGTATATATGTAGCGATCGGACAAAAGGCATCAACCATTGCTGGTGTGATGAAAACCCTGGAAGACAATGGTGCTATGGAATACACCATCATTGTTGCAGCTTCTGCTGCCGATCCAGCTCCTCTTCAATTCTATGCTCCATTTGCTGGTGCTGCGATTGGTGAGTTTCTTCGTGATACAGGAAATGCAGCCTTGATTATTTATGATGACTTGTCTAAGCAGGCAGTAGCATATCGTGAGGTATCTCTCTTGCTTCGCCGCCCTCCAGGACGTGAAGCTTACCCTGGTGATGTATTCTATCTCCATAGCCGTTTGCTTGAGCGTGCTGCGAAAGTGATTGCCAAGGATGAAGTTGCAAAGAAAATGAATGACCTTCCTGAATCAATCAAGCACCTTGTAAAAGGTGGTGGTTCTTTGACGGCTTTGCCAATCATTGAAACTCAGGCAGGTGACGTATCTGCATATATCCCTACAAACGTAATCTCCATCACAGATGGTCAGATATTCCTTGAATCAAACCTATTCAATGCAGGTATTCGTCCTGCGATCAACGTAGGTATCTCTGTAAGCCGCGTAGGTGGTAATGCACAGATTAAATCAATGAAGAAGGTTTCTGGTACTTTGAAACTCGACCAGGCGCTTTACCGTGAGTTGGAAGCCTTCTCTAAATTTGGTGGAGACCTTGATGCTGCAACCAAGTCTGTAATTGACAAAGGTGCTCGTAACGTAGAGATCCTGAAGCAAGGTCAATATCAACCTGTATCTGTTGAAAAGCAAGTGGCAATCATCTATTTGGGTACACAAGGTGTTCTTAGAGATCTACCAGTAAGGCATGTGAAGGCTTTTGAAGAAACCTTCCTGTTGGAATTGGAAGCTAAAAATCCAGAGATTCTTGCTGAGTTCAAAAAAGGAAACCTTCCTGAAGATGGATTGAAAACCATGACTGAACTTGCAAAGGCTTTGATTGCACAGTTTAAGTAAATTCTAGGTTGATGGTTGTAGGCTGATTTATTCTTCATACACATCTTTCCATATCATTTGAAAGTCTGGGTGGCAACACTCAGACTTTTTTTATACAATCGAAACAAGAAGTCATAATTTGTGTTATCATATGGATATCATCATTCATTTATTCTTTTGATACAAATACAACACCTTAGTAAATCTTTTGGAAGTTTCACAGCGGTGAATGACTTGTCTTTTTCTGTAAAAGAAGGAGAGGTATATGGATTCTTAGGCCAAAATGGTGCTGGTAAGTCCACCACCATCAGAATGATGCTTTCTCTGATAAGGCCTTCCGTTGGAACAATCAGGATATTTGACAAAGATCTTTCTACCGAAAGAAATCAAATTCTTCGTCATGTTGGTGCTGTTGTAGAGAAGGCAGATTTATACAATTATTTATCTGCCTATGAGAATATGCGCATCTTCTCTTTGTTGAGTGGAGTAAATCTAACCAGATCAGAGATCTTGTACAAGCTGGCTGTTGTTGGCTTGGAACAAAGGGCCGGAGATAAAGTGAAGGTATATTCACAAGGCATGAAACAGCGATTGGGTATTGCTGTGGCAATGGTAAATGATCCCAAGCTGATTATACTCGATGAGCCAACAAATGGATTAGATCCTCAGGGGATAGCTGATATACGTAATCTGATTATTCAATTGAGTAAGGAGATGCACAAGACGGTGTTGGTGTCGTCTCATTTGTTATCAGAAGTTGAATTGATTGCAGATAGTATGTTGATTATCCATAAGGGGAAGAAGATCGTGGAAGGTTCTGTTGCAGCTTTATTAGACCCCGCATTGGTGCAGGTTGAAATCAGCACGACGGACAACTTACAAACAATTTCAGCATTGTCAAATAGCCAATGGGCAGGTCAAATGCAAAAGTTGGATGCTTTCAAAATTATATTGGAAGTAAAGAAAGAGGAGATTGCAGTGTTATCAAAGTGGATCGTCGATCAAGGTATTGGTCTTACTGGGTTGCATTCTTCTAATAGGTTGGAAAATTATTTTTTATCATTAACATCAGCTCATGCAGATAACTAAGATCATATATGTAGAGCTGTTCAAGATTTTCCGGAAGCCAAGGACATATATTGCATTTGGAGCAATTGCAGCTATTGTAGGGCTCATTCAATTGGGATTTTATGCAGATGGTGAAAGTTATATGAAGTTTGGGATGCAGTCACTCGAAGAATCTTTTGATGTAAAGGGTAAAATCCTCAATGGATATTTGATGGCATATATCATTCTGCAAACACTCTTGGTGCATGTGCCTTTATTAATTGCATTGGTTTCGGCTGATATGATTTCCGGTGAAGCCAATATGGGTACCCTCAGATTGTTATTAACCAAACCAGTTGGAAGAACAGAACTTATTTTAGGTAAGTTTATTGCATCTTCGATTTATACTATGTTGCTTTTGTTTTGGATGGCCATTTGGGCATTGGGGATTTCGATTCTTATTTTTGGGGCAGGTGATATGCTTATATTGAAAAGTGATTTGGTAACTCAAATCATCCAATCGGATGTATTTTGGCGCTATCTTGCCGCATTTGGTTTTGCATCGATCGCCATGATTGCAGTATCTGCAATGGCATTTTTTCTAAGCATTTTTTCGGAAAATTCTATTGGACCCATCATGGCTACCATGAGTATTATTATCATTTTTACCATTCTAAATACACTTGATCTTCCTATATTCAATCATATCAAACCATATCTTTTCACCACCCATATGTTGGGATGGAAAGGTTTTTTTGATGTTCAGGTAGATGAAAATAATGTCCAGATTATGGGTTCCATTGAAAATCTCAGGGGGGTACTTATATCTGCAGGGATTTTGATAATACACATTTTCGGATTTCTTTTAGGATCCATCTATGTATTTAAAAGAAAGGATATACTTACTTGATTTTTGGATTGTTTAGATTAAATTCATGTAGCAAAAAAATAGCCACATGAAAAAAAATATCTGTTTATTTCTTCTTTTTATATCCATTTCCAGTCTAGTTACGGCTTCTGTCAAGCTTCCTGCAATCATCGGTTCGCATATGGTGCTTCAGCAAAAGAGTACTGTAAAGTTATGGGGATGGGCTTCACCTGGAGAAAAGGTTAAGATCAATGTTGGTTGGGATACAACAACGTATACAGTCAATGCCAACAGAGGTGCGAAATGGGTTTCAGAGATTAAAACGCCAACAGCAGGTGGACCTTATTCTATCACCATTAAAGCAAGCAATCAGATTGTATTGGAAGATGTGTTGATTGGCGAAGTTTGGGTTTGCAGCGGACAAAGCAATATGGAATGGAGTGCAGATCAGGGTTTGCAACAATCCAAGGACGAATCGCCCAACGCAACGAACAATCAAATCAGGTTTTTCTATGTTGCAAAATCAACTGCAGAATTTCCTCAGGATGATTTGAGTGGGAAATGGGTTGTATGCAACCCAGAGGATATGTTGCACTTCAGTGCAGTAGGATATTTCTTTGGAAAGGAGATCAATGCCAAAACAAATTATCCTGTAGGACTTATCAATAGCAATTGGGGAGGGACTCCTGCTGAAGTATGGACGCCAAGTGATGTTGTACAGAATGACAATGACTTGAAAGCTGCTTCAGAAAAATTACAGCCATCTGCATGGTGGCCATATGTAAATGGTCATTGTTATAATGCAATGATTTATCCACTTACAAATCTTTCTATTGCCGGGGTTATCTGGTATCAGGGAGAAAGCAATGTAGGAACGCATTATGGCTATGAAAAGCTTTTTACATCGATGATTGATTCATGGAGAAAGGCATGGGGTAAGGATTTTCCATTTTATTTTGTTCAAATTGCTCCATATACTTATGGGGATGATAATATCAATGGAGCCTTGCTGAGAGATGCACAAACCCGAGCATCCTATCATTCTAAAACAGGCATGGTTGTTGTAAGTGATTTGGTCAGTGATATAAAGAATATTCACCCCATTGATAAAATCAATGTTTCTAAACGACTTGCCAATTATGCATTGGCTGAAACATATGGGTTGAATGGCTTGAATTATAAAAGTCCTGTATATCGTGCTCATGTGGCGGAGAAAGGAAAAATCAGAATCAGTTTCGATCATGTTCCTACTACACTCATGTCCAAAAATGGTGCACCATTGACTGATTTTTATGTGGCAGGCGAAGACAATAAATTCGTTCCAGCAGAAGCTAAGATTGAAGGGAAAACTGTTGTTGTTTCAAATAAGGAAGTCAAGGATCCTATTGCTGTTCGATTTGGTTTCAATAATACTGCAACACCCAATCTTATTTCTGCTGAAGGCTTGCCCGTGAATTTGTTCAGGACGGATAAATAATTTACAAGGCAAGGAGGCAAAGAGGGAAAGAGGCAAGGATATAATTTCTATCGAAAAAAACTAAAAAAAGGGAGCAGAAAAAATCTGACTCCCTTTTTTAGTAAATTAACGTGAAGAAACTCTCTGCCTCTTTGCCTCCTTGCCTCTTTCCCTTTTAATAAAACTTCGTCACCCCAGGCACTGCAATCTTATATCGACCATCGGCGTCTGGAAGCGATTTTGGCAATGTATCCCATGTATAAGCTGAGGGTTGTAGATTCAATCCACAGTTAAGGGCCTTATCCCACTCAATCACTTGTCCGCTATAAGTAGCCATACGACCCAGAATAGAAGTCATGGAACTCTTTGCTCCATTTTCAGCATCTGCAAATTTATATTCACCTTTTGCAATGGCAGCAAACAGTTCATCATGTTCTGTTTGATATCCGTTGTTTTCTCCTTTCTTGTCGAATTGATAGATGGTATTTCCCTTAAGGTCAGTGATCTTGGCTGCGCCACAGAAAATTTTGCCTTTGGTTCCAATGAATAATTCATCCACCTTAGCTGAAGTTTTTGGAATATGACGACATTGGCTATTTAAGATAGATCCATCAGCATATTGAAATTCAACAAAGTGATGATCAAAAATCTCACCATAATCTTTACCATTGCGCACCTGACGGCCACCCATCCCTTGAGCTTTCACTGGATAAGAACCCTTGAACCAGTTAATGACATCAAGATTATGGATATGTTGTTCTGTGATATGATCTCCACAAAGCCAGTTGAAATAGTACCAGTTTCTCATTTGGTATTCCATTTCAGTTTGTTCCGGTTTTCTAGGATTTACCCAAACACCATCATTGTTCCACCATGCTTGCATAGAAGTAATATCTCCAATCTGATCCTTTCTTTTGAAAAGTTCACGATATGAATTTTGATAATGCCTTTGTAGTCCGACAACCACATTGAGCTTTTTCTTTTTGGCTTCTTCTGCAGCAACCAATACGCGCTTGATTCCTTCTGGATCTGTAGCAACTGGCTTCTCCATGAAGATATGTTTGCCTTGCTTCACGGCTTCTTCAAAATGAATTGGTCTGAAACCGGGAGGCGTTGTCAAAATCACAACATCAGCCAAAGCAATCGCACTTTTATATGCATCAAACCCTACAAACTTTCTTTCCTCAGGTACATCTATCATGGCCTTCAGATTTCCAGTTATACCAGCATCAGACATATCATCCTTGGTGATTTCATTATAACTCATGTCAATTCGGTTGCGGAAAGCATCAGCCATGGCAATAAGTTTTACATTTTGTTTACTCAGCAAAGCTTGAGTTACAGCACCTGTACCACGACCACCACAGCCGATGAGTGCAATTTTAATTACATCACTTGCACCTGAAAAATAATTTGCATTGCTCATAAGAGGTGCAGCAATCACACCACCTGCGAGCAGGCTGGATTGTTTCATGAAATCCCTGCGGCTTGCATGGGACTCTGGCATTTGTTTACGCATCGTTGTTTATTTTAAAGATTTAATTACCCAAGTACAATTTATAAAATTTTTCGGCTTCTTCCGCACTTGGCTGAACAATTGGTTGAACAATTCTAAATCCTGCAAATGCACCATCTGTCAACCACCATCTGCTTTTAGGAATTTGAGGGTCTCTTTTGTTCCAGGATACCTCACTGAAGTGTCGGGATGAGACAATAAGATCCAAGGGCTCATTTTCATAAGATCCTCCTCGAATACTTCTTGGATATCTTGATTTAGGTTGTATGATTGGGTCTTTTGCCCCATCATTTATTTTATTGAAATACTCTGCATCATATTGATCAAGTGTCCATTCTGCAACATTGCCCAACATGTCATACAATCCCCATGCATTGGGTTTTTTCTGTCCTACTTTTTGGTATTTCCCTTTGCTGTTTGCACTGAACCATGCATATTGTTTCAACTGAGCTGCATCATTTCCAAAGTAATAATTTGTTTTGCTGCCAGCTCTGCATGCATACTCCCATTCTGCTTCGGATGGAAGTCTGAAGAATACGCCTGTTTTGCTATACAGCCATCTGCAGAACATCATTGCAGCATCTACACTCATGCTGTTTACAGGATAGCCACCATCTTTACCCATATTCCACGAGAGGTCTATATATTGGGCTGTAGGTCTTGTTACTGCATCTACACCGGATCCTTGTGATGTATTGTCATCTTTATAAAAGACATTGAATTGATCGTGTGTGATTTCAAATGCTCCCATCCAGAATCCAGATACAGAAACATTTTTTGCAGGTTTTTCATTTGAATGATCAGATGCGTTGTTGCCCATCTGAAAGCTTCCTTCTGGAAGTTTAATCAATTTGATTTTCAAGTCAGAACCTGGCAAATCAATCATCTTTGATTCCTGAGAAGTTGTTTGTGCGTTTGCAGAGAGAGTAAAAGCAATAGAGAGGGAAAGGATAATTTTTTTCAATGGAAGAATTTTGATGCAATTTTAAGTAAATTGTAGAAAGATTAGAATATTTAAATTATCAAATTTCAACGATATGCAACGCAGAAATTTTTTCAGGAATACCGCATTGGCTGGAGCCGCCATGTTACCAGGAGTAAAATCAATCGCCTCAACAACACAACAACATAATGCCTTATCAGATTTGACAGGGAAAACCTTCAATCTGAATTATGCATTTCATGATGGAATGTTTGGCGCAACAGCAGGTAAAGATTTTATTGATCAAATCAAATGGGCATATGATCAGGGTTTCAGGTCTATTGAAGACAATGGTATGATGGGCCGTTCTGTTGAAGAACAGGAAAAAATTGGTAATGCCTTGGCAAAATTGGGCATGCAAATGGGCGTATTTGTTGTAACCACTGATAGCTGGCATTGGAAGCTTAGTTTGACAACGGGAAAACAGGAATTCAAAGATGTGATTGTTAGAGATTGTAAAACTGCAGTTGAAGTGGCCAAGCGTTGCAATGCCAAATGGATGACAGTTGTTCCTGGTAATTATGATCATTCTTTGCCTATTGATATTCAAACTGGAAATGTGATTACTGCATTGCGACTTGGCGCTGAAGTATTGGAGAAAAATGGTTTGGTGATGGTACTTGAACCATTGTCAGATAACCCAGATCTCTTTTTGCGTCATTCAGAACAAACGCATATGATTTGCAAGGCTGTTAACAGCAGTGCTTGTAAAATTCTTTTTGATATGTACCATATGCAGCGGAATGAGGGTGATATCATAGCACATATCAATCGTTGTTGGGATGAAATCGGGTATATGCAGATTGGAGATAATCCTGGTCGCAAAGAACCTGGAACAGGGGAAATGAATTATAAAAACATTTTCAAACATATCTATTCTAAAGGGTATAAAGGCATTTTAGGTATGGAACATGGCATTTCAGGTAAGGGTGTTGAAGGAGTGCAGGCATTGATAAAATCTTATCGCGAGGCAGATTCCTTCTTATAGGCAACCTTTTCACCGCAGTCTTGTTGTATATGAATGAATAGAGTAATTATTTTCATTTCATTATTCCTGTTGTCTTTCAACGCTGATTCTCAGTCGGCGGATGCTTTGATGACCTCACTGCGGCAGAAGGCCTTTGCCATAAAAAAATATGAGGCTAAAGCCAAACTCAAGACAGATGTAGCCTTTCTAAAGATTCCTATTTCCGAGGTATTTATTTATTATGCTTATCCTGATAAGTTTGATATCAAGCGACAAAACGGAATTTCATTGATGCCAAAAGGTGGAATAAAGATGAATTTGTCTTCAATCTTGGAAGAAGGGAAGTTTATGTCCATCATTTCAGGCAGAATTTCTTACAAAGGCAAGGATCTTACCATTGTCAAGATGTTACCCATCAAAGAAGATCCAGAAATAGCCCTTGCCACTTTGTATGTGGATGAAAAATCTCTTTTGATTATTAAAGCAATCAATAACACAAAGGATAACGGAACCTATGAGGTTGAAATGGAATATGGGAAGTATGCGAAGTGGTCGCTGCCAGATAGGGTAATCATGGCCTTCAATATGAAGGATTATAAGTTGCCCAAAGCCTTGACGTTTGAGTATGAGTCAGGTTTTGAAGATAAGCCGAAAGCTGTTAAACCAAAAACCAATAAGGGTAAAGTGGAAATTGTATATCAGGAGTACAAGTTCTAGGTTCTATTTTTTTTCTAAAAAGGTCGATTGACTTTTTAAAATGATTTGAACCTAAAACATTTAATCAATCTTCAAGTCTTTCATCTACAACATTGGCAAGAACTTTTGCTGACATTCTTCTCAATGGGTTTTGTCTTAATTCTGCATAACCCATTCTGGCATCATAGATATCGATGGCAGTAAAAATAGCAGCTCTGAATGAAGACTCATCTGCCAGATTTTTTCCTGCAATATCAAAAGCAGTTCCATGGTCTGGAGAGGTTCTGATCACTGCCAATCCTGCAGTGAAGTTTGTCCCTTCCCCGAGTGCCAATGATTTGAAAGGAATCAATCCCTGGTCATGGTACATCGCCAAAACAGCATCAAATTTTTCATGTGTGCCACGGGCAAAGAAAGCATCAGCGCTGTATGGCCCCAATACAACACAGTCCATTTTCCTGGCTTCCAGAACAGCAGGTCGGATGATTTCCTTTTCTTCTTTTCCTACCAATCCTTCATCCCCTGCATGAGGATTGAGGCCCAATACAGCAATTCTGGGTTTGTCGATACTGAAGTCTTTTCTAAGACTATTTTTCAACAAATTAAGTTTATTGAGAATTTTTTCTTTTGAAATATGCTTTGCTACATCACCAATAGCAACATGTTCAGTTAACAATCCTACACGCATATTTTCTGCTACCATCAACATCAACACATCATTGGCTTGAAATTCTTTTTGTAAATAAGGGGTATGACCAGTAAATTGAAATTCTTCACTTTGCATGGCATATTTGTGAAGTGGTGCTGTTACAAGTGCATCAATTTGATTATCCTTCAAAGCCTTGACTGCAGCTTGCAAAGATTTAACGCCATATTTACCTCCTGTTTCATTCATTACACCAGGCTCAACATCAACATCTTCTTCCCAAACATTGAATATATTCAATTGTTTGGCATTGACTTTGCCCAGTTCCTTGATATTGGTATAGTTGATATTGACTTCCGGCAACGTCTTTCTGTAAAAGTTGATGACTTTGCTTGATCCAAAAATGATGGGGGTGCAAAAATCCAATATACGTGGATCTGAAAAGGTTTTGATGATCAGCTCTATGCCGATGCCATTAAGGTCGCCGACAGAGATACCTACCACAGGTCTATTTTGTACACTCATTTGATTTCTTTTCAGTTATGAGCAAAGGTACAATGAAAACGGGGATCTTTATCTTAATTTTGAACAGATGTATACATTGAAGAAATCGCTTGGGCAACACTTTTTGAAGGATGAAACAGTCTGTTTACGCATTGTAGATGCCCTTCAAAATCATACATTTAGTCAATTGATAGAGGTTGGTCCTGGTGGCGGAGCTTTGACCGCCCATTTATTAAAATTGGAAGGTATTGATTTCAAAGCTGTAGAGCTGGATCATGAAAAGGTGGAATTTCTTGAGAAAAACTATCCTGTTTTGATAGGAAAAATCACTGAGGCGAGTATTTTAGATATTCCTGTTCCTTTTGATGGGAAATTTACCTTGATTGGCAATTTTCCATATAATATTTCTACACAGATTGTTTTTCGTGTTATTGAATGGCGAGAGCAAATAGAATCCATGGTGGGGATGTTTCAAAAGGAAGTGGCACTTCGGATTTGTTCTGGTCCTGGTTCAAAAGAGTATGGCATTTTAAGTGTGTTAACGCAGGCATATTTCAAAACAGAATATTTGTTTGATGTAGATGAAGATTGTTTCAATCCGCCTCCCAAAGTTAAAAGCGGCGTAATCCGTTTTTCTTTTATTGGCAATCCATATGGAATTGAAAATCATAAAAGATTTCTCATGCTGGTGAAAGCTGCTTTTGGCCAAAGGAGAAAACAACTCAGAAATCCCTTAAAACCCTATTTTAAAAAAGAGGTTTTACAAAATGATATTTTTTCGAAAAGAGCAGAGCAACTTTCTGTCCAAGATTTTGTTGATTTGCTGAACATGATGTGATGAAACAAAAGGTAATCATAACGGCATTTGCACATCCCATTCTGAAGAAAAGTATGGGGGCTGCTGGATTTGAGGTAGTTGAGTCGTTTAAAATATCTTATGATGAATTGTCTGCAATGATAGGTTCATTCACAGGAATGATCGTTACAACCAGGTTAAAAATTGATAAGTCCATAATCGATAAGGCAACATCTCTGAAATGGATTGGGCGGTTGGGTAGTGGTATGGAGATGATTGATCATGTATATGCAGCATCAAAAGGCATTCAATGTGTCAGCAGCCCTGAGGGCAATCGAGATACGGTTGGTGAGCAGGTGATTGGCATGATCCTATCTTTATTGCATCATATTGATCGATCCTCTAATGAAGTTCGTAAAGGGATTTGGTTAAGAGATGAAAATCGCGGTACTGAATTGGGAGGTAAAACGGTTGGTATTATAGGCTATGGAAATACCGGGTGGAAACTGGCCCAACTATTGTCTTCTTTTCATGTCAGGGTTTTGGCACATGATGGATATAAGACAGGATTTTCTTCTGGATATATTCAGGAGGCAACCTTGCATGAAATTCAGGAGCAGGCAGATATCATAAGTTTTCATTTGCCATTGACGGAGGAAACATATCATTACGCAGATAATCATTTTTTTCAGGCACTCAAACGCTCCCCAGTATTGATGAATGCAAGTAGGGGTAAGGTGATTGATACGCCGGCCTTGATTCATGCGTTGGATGAAAAACTGATTTCTGCTGCTGGGTTGGATGTGCTTGAAAATGAATCACTTGCAACATATTCTGAAGAAGAAATGGCACTCTTTCAAAATTTGGTAGCAAGAACCAATGTGTTGATTACCCCACATATTGCAGGATACAGTCGCGAAGCCTTAATAAAGATGGCTACAGTAATATTGGACAAGCTTGGAATCAGGGTAAGTGTCTGATTTTCAAAAAAATCATTAATTTTGCACTACAGCAACGCTTCAGTTACAACTGGGGCGTTGCTATTTTTTTCAACTCAAGAAAGAAATAATTCCTTATGAGTGATGTAATATATGTAACCAAAGAGACACTTGAGCTAATGAAATCTGAACTGCATCATCTGAAAACAGTTGAGCGGCCAGCTGCTTCTCGTGCTATAGCTGAAGCAAGGGAAAAAGGTGATTTAAAAGAGAATGCTGAATATGATGCTGCTAAAGAAGCTCAAGGACTCCTTGAAGCAAGAATCAGTCGCATGGACACAGAGCTTGCCAGCGCTCGTATTTTGGATATTACCAATATTGATATCAGCAAGGTTTCCATTCTTACGAAGGTTACCATTACAAATAAGGCAACAAAAAAGTCTATGACCTATCAAATTGTTTCTGAGAAAGAAGCCGATTTGAAGCAACAGAAAATATCTGTTACTTCTCCCATAGGGAAGGGGTTATTGGGCAAGAAAGTAGGAGATGAGGCCGAAGTCATTGCTCCTAATGGGAAAATAACGTTTAGTATAGATAACATTTCAATCTAATTTGAAATGCCAAGCATTTTTTCACGGATCATCGCTGGGGAAATTCCATCTTATAAGATAGCGGAGAATGAACATTTCTATGCATTTTTAGATGTTTTTCCAATGGCATTAGGCCATACGTTGGTAGTTCCAAAGCTTGAAACAGACTATATATTTGATCTTAACGATGAGTTCTTATCTGAAATATTGGTATTTGCAAAGCCCATTGCTAAGGCCATTGAACAAGCTTTTCCTTGTGAGCGTTGTGGATTATCTGTAATCGGTTTGGAGGTGCCACATGCACATTTGCATATTGTTCCTATAAACAGTGCAGATGACTTGAATTTTACCCGTTCCAAGTTAAAACTCAATGCAGAAGAATTGAAAGAAGTGCAAGAGAAAATACGCCAACATCTTATTTAATATGACACAAAAACAGGCAATTGCCACCCAGGAAATTATTTTCAATATTGTTCTTGGTCTTCTTTTTGCTCTCGGAATTTTTGATGTTTTGTATAGCTTTACCGGGGCCTATGCCCATCTGGGTTTGCTATATACCGCAGCTCATGTTTTTTTGAATATCATCCTTTTTCTTGCATTGTCTTTTATTGGATCCAGGGAGAAATGGGCCTTATGGCTTTTTTTGGGAGTAATTTTTACCCATGTAGGGCTCGATGTTTATGTACATGCATTCGATTATTACAAACTATTGTTGATAGTTCCTTTTATTTATTTTTGGGTGAAACTTAAATAATCAGCTGACTCTATCAGGGTTCTTTTTGATAAAATCTTCCCAGGCGGATGCCTTTTTTGTTTTTGATTTTTTTGTGGCAGGCTTACTGGATATATTCAAACCATGTCCGTTGAAATGATGACAAACGGCTACTGCCAAAGCATCTGAGGCATCATAGTATTGAAGCGAATGGCTAAGTGGCATGATATTATTTAGCATCTTCCATACCTGTTCTTTGTTTGCGTTTCCGTTGCCAGTAATTGATTGCTTGATTTTTTTTGGAGAGTACTCTGTTACATGTAGGTTGTTTGAAATACCTACCGCAATGGCAATGCCTTGTGCGCGGCCTAATTTGAGCATACTTTGTACGTTCTTTCCAAAAAAAGGAGCTTCAATTGCCATATCATCTGGATGATATTTTTTGATCAGTTGCTGGATTACTTCATGGATAATACCTAGCCTTTCAAACATATCCTTTTTCCCATTCAATTTCACTACATTCATCTCCAACATACGCAGCGAATTGCC
The DNA here is from genome assembly GCA_947447005.1 of Chitinophagaceae bacterium. Lineage (GTDB taxonomy): Bacteria > Bacteroidota > Bacteroidia > Chitinophagales > Chitinophagaceae > Pollutibacter. Next base: position 18,104 of record CANFHO010000003.1, on the reverse strand, counting down.
GGAAGATTCCAGTATACTGTATCCCATGATGACGGTTCCCGGATCGATTCCTAAAATTATTTTAGCTTTCTTCTGCAAGGGAGATTAATTTTGAATAGAATCATTAGCGCTGAACAAAAGTATCAAAATATTTTTCAATTATCTGGCTGGACCTTTATTGTTCATATGGTTAGCCTATGATGCAATACACCAAATGCAAGCCCAAGGCACATTTTGGGAACAGTATGCATCATTTTATAAAGGCATCGGTTTTGCAGATGTAGTATTGTATTTGTTATTGATTTTTTTAATGTGCATGAATTGGGGGCTCGAAGCTATTAAATGGCAAGTGCTTTTTTCAAGTTCAATGCATATTAATTACATTCAGGCATTCAAAGCAGTTCTATCCGGATTGTCATTTGCAAATGCTACGCCCAATAGGATGGGAGAGTTTATAGGGAGAATATGGCATCTTCCCGATGAAAAAAAAATCCTAGGTAGCTCATTTACGTTCGTTTCAGGAATTGCGCAATTGATTGTAACCGTTATATTAGGATGGTGTGCAGTAATATGGATAATTGTATTTCCATATGCTCAATTATCACCTCTCTTCAAATCAATTTTATTCCCGTTGGCAATTGTTAACCCTGTTATACTCGTTTTTATTTTTTTGACATATTTCAAGGCAGATAAAATAATTGGTTTTTTCATTACAATTAAATGGTTGCAACCATTTGTCAATAAAATGAATACTACACCAGACTTAACCAATATGGTTTTGGTTAAAGTATTATTTTATTCATGTTTGAGATATATTGTTTTTGTAATGCAATATTGGGTTGTTTTTACCATTTGTCATGTACATATCAGCATTGGTGATCTTTGGATATTATTATCATTTCTGTTTTTGATTTTATCAGCTGTTCCAAGTGTTACGTTTCTAGAGCTTGGAATGAGATTGGGGTTGGGAATCAAGATTTTTGGAATGATAAGTTTTAATTTATTGGGCATAGGTCTCTCTATGTTCATCATCTGGTTAGTTAATCTTTTATTGCCATCTCTGATTGGGAGTTTCTTCTTTTTAGTAAAAAATAAACCTCAATAGAATATGAACTGTATCAACTTTAAGAAATATTTATTCATAGATAATTACCATCTGAACAATGCCATCTCACTTGATGTTATATTTGTAACATGAAAGTATATTGGAAAATCTTACTTTTTTTCATTCCTTTTTTATTTGCTTTTGATCAAAACCAAGGGAATGGATCTTTATGTAATTTGGCAAATTACTCATTCGGATATGGAGAGCAAATCAATTATAAGATCTTCTATAATGTTATTGGTTTGTATGTAGATGCAGGTAATGCTTCTTTTACTGTTGAGTCTTCTAAAATAAATAACAAACCGGTTTATCATGTTGTGGGATTGGGTACATCAAACCCTTCATACGATTGGATTTTTAAGGTGCGTGATCGATATGAATCATATATTGATACAGGTATGTTGAAGCCATATAGATTTGTAAGACATGTGGAAGAGGGTGGTTATAGGAAGGATGAGTTGGTGAATTTTAATTATGAAGAACATAAGGCCATCACGCAAAAGGGTTCCTATCCAATTAATTCTTGTATTCAGGATGTATTGAGCTCTATCTATTATGCCCGAAATATTGATTTCAGTAATATTAAGGTGGGTGAAAAAGTGCCTTTGGCGATGTTTTTGGATGAAGAGATTCATAATGTATACATACGTTATATGGGCAAAGAAGTCATCAAGACGCGATTTGGACGTTACAATGCAATCAAATTCAAGCCATTGTTAATTAAGGGAACTGTTTTCCAAGGAGGAGAATTAATGACAGTTTGGGTTTCAGACGACGCCAATCATGTGCCACTGCGAATTGAGAGCCCAATCTCTGTTGGTAGTGTAAAAGTGGATATGATGAGTTGTAAAAATTTACGTTATCCTTTACAGTCGCAGTTACCTAAAAAGGATTAACAATCACCCCATGAAACTTAGTGGGATTACTTCTTTTTTCCTAAACCCGCCTTTTTCATTCATTTGGACTGTTGCCATAACAATGGAAGGGTCGTGTTCAAAGAACAGAATGAAATCTTTTTCGAATGCTTCTTTTAAAAAGGTTTCTTTCTCATCAAGTGTAGTCATTGGAAACATATCATAGCCCATCACATAAGGAACAGGGATATGTCCTGCTGAAGGAATGAGGTCTGCCATATAGGCAATTGTTCTTCCATGAAAGTTGACAAATGGCAACATCATGGATTTGGTATGTCCGTTTACAAAAGCGATTTCAACGTTTTCCGAAAATCGGGTTCTTTGCCCTGAAATTTCTTCCACAAATTTTAATTGTCCGCTTTCTTGGATAGGCAGAATATTTTCTTTCAGGAAGGAAGCTTTTTCCCGTGCATTCGGGTTGGTTGCTTCTTCCCAATGATTTTTACTGCTCCAGTATGTTGCATTTGGGAATGCAAGAATAAGTTGATCGTTTACAAGGTTGACAGCACCGCCACAATGATCGAAATGCAAATGGGTGAGAATGACATCTGTTATATCTTCTGCTTGAAATCCATGTTTTGCAATAGAACCCATTAACGTTTCATTTCCAAAAGGGTAATAGTAGCTGAAAAATTTTTCAGATTGTTTATTGCCCATTCCGGTATCCACCAATATTTTTCTATTGCCATCTATAACAAGCATGCATCGCATGGCCCAATCACACATGTTGTTCTCGTCGGCAGGGTTTTCTTTCTGCCAAATGGATTTTGGTACAACACCAAACATAGCGCCGCCATCCAGTTTAAACATTCCCGTATCAATTGAAAAGATCTGCATATTCTTCTTTGGTTACTGATTTTCTGGTGTACAACAATGCGAAAAAGCTCAAAATGAAAAATACCATCAATACAAGAATTGAATTTCTCATACTGCCTGTAAGTTCCTCATTGCTGGCAAAAAGATAAAGGCCAATTGTCAATGCAATTTTTTCCGTAACATCATAGAAACTAAAAAAAGCAGTTGTGTCTTCTGTTTTGGGAAGTAATTTGGCATAGGTACTTCTGCTCATGGATTGAATTCCACCCATCACCAAGCCAACGAATGCTGCAAGAATATAAAACTGTGTTTGTGATTTTACGAAGTAACCGCAAATGCAAATGGCTATCCAGATGGAAACTGCAACCAGCAGGGTTGGTATATTACCTATTTTTTTAGAAAGCTTACTCATGAGCAATGCGCCAAAAAGTGCAACTAATTGAATGAGGATAATCGTGAGTAATAGCTTTGGCTCATCTTCATCTTTTGGAAAAATCTCCTTTTTGCTGAAGCTTGCTGCAACCAGCATAACAGTTTGTACTCCTACACTGAACAAGAAAAATGAAAATAAAAATCTTTTAAGTGCAATCAATTGCTTCACTTGGTCTAACACCAATTTAAGTTCATGAAATCCATTGATGATGATATGTTTTTTCAGGACTTTGTTTACATTGGTATTGGATGGCAATGCCTTGAAAGTGATTTGTGCAAATCCAAACCACCAAAGTCCTACAAGCAAAAATGAAATACGAGGACCTAATGTTTTGTCGCCGTTATCCAATCCAAACCAGCCAGGTTGCAAAATGATCAGAAAACAAATGAGTTGAAGTATCACACTTCCTATATATCCCATGGCAAAGCCTTTTGCACTTACACGATCGCGGTCTTCTGGAAATGAGATATCAGGCAAATAAGAATTGTAGAATACCAGGCTGCTCCAGAATCCCAATGCGGCAATGGCAAAGAAGATGATTCCATATTCCACTTTTTCTGGGGTGAAGAAAAATAGCATGCTGCAAGAAAGGGCTCCCATGAGGGTGAATGCTTTCATGAATGCTTTTTTGTTTCCTCTGAAATCTGCTATGGATGAAAGAATGGGGGAAAGAAAAGAAACAATCAGGAACACGGTAGCCAGTGCATAATTCTGAAGTGCTGTGTTGATGATTTTCAGACCAAAGAAATTTACGTACGAAAGTTCACCTGCAATTTTGCTACTTGTAACTGCAACATAATATGCTGGGAAAATAGTAGAGGTTATAACCAAATTGTACGAGCTATTTGCCCAATCATACATGGCCCATGCATTCTCTAATTTTTTTGATCCTTTTTCCATTGCATTCTATTTAGGTTAAAGGGAAGATAATGAAAAAAACAATGCAAGGAGAAAGGGGTATGTTTCTGATTATAATTTGCCAGTAAGTATCAATGTAATCAAAACAACTCCCAGTATAATCCTGTAAACACCAAACCATTTGAATCCATTGGTTTTCAGATATTGGATAAAGAATCTTACCGCGACAAATGCAACGAGGAATGCAATGATGCTGCCAAGGAGGAGATAGTGAATACCTTCCATATTCAATACTTCAGGATGATCTTGCCAAATATCCAACAAGCTTTTTGCTGTTGCTGCCATCATCGTTGGCACAGCTAAAAAGAAGGAGAATTCTGCAGCTGCTGATCTTGTCAGTTTTTGTTGCATCCCACCAATGATTGTTGCAGCACTCCTGCTCAACCCTGGAAATGCAACTGCCAGCACTTGATATAATCCTACAATGAATGCTTTTTTATGTGTAATCTCTTTTTCTGAATTTATTTCTCCTTCCTTAAACCATTTGTCTACAAACAATAGAATAACACCCCCCACAAGCAATACGATAGAAATAAATAAAGGATTTTCCAATACACGGTCAATGTGTTTTTTTAATCCAGCGCCAAATACCAATGCAGGAATAATTGCGATGATCAACTTTGTGTAAAAGGAAAAATGTCTGAAGTTTAAAAATTTTTTCCAATAAATGAAAACCACAGAAAGGATAGCCCCCAATTGAATAACAATTTCAAATAATTTGGTAAATGCATCATCTTCTATGTTAAAAAAAGCAGATGCAATAGCCATGTGTCCTGTAGATGAAACTGGAAGAAACTCTGTAATTCCTTCGATGATTGCTAATGCAATCGCTTGAAAATTATCCATGCAGCAGTTCTGGGTTTATCTAAGCTTCTTTGTTGCCTTTTTTCATGATTGCGTACACTTCAATGAGAAGTCCGGCAATAATCAAAATGGGAGCAACTGTAATATGCATTTTGCCATATACCTGATTGACATCAAATACATTGGGGTCTGTGTTTTTTCCACCAGCGAGTAGAATAAGTCCTAAGATAATCACAGCTGCTCCAATGAGCATCCAGCGAAGATTTTCTTTTCCGAAAAGGTTGTTATTATTTTCCATGTTCTTGATTGCTTGGTATTAATAAAGATCGTCTAATTTCATTTTAAGATACTTGGTTACACTTCTGTGTGTGCTCACAAATGTGATGCTGATTCCAATCAGTATCAAAACAAGATACATCATTGTAAGCATTCCGCTGTCGTGCAATGCTTTAAGTTCAGGCAACCACCAATTTTCTACCCCATAGATAATGATTGCAATAGAAATGATTGCCAGTATAGCACTGATAAAGCCATTTAAAATAGCCCTGGTGTCAAATGGTTTTGAAATGAACCATCTGGTGGCACCCACCATTTGCATGGTCTTAATGAGGAATCTATTGGAGAACATTGCCAGTTTGATGGTGTTATCTATTAAGATGATTACTATAATTGCCAGAACGCCCGCAATGGTCAAAAGAAAGTAGCTTATTTTTTTAACAACGTCATTTAAGTTGCTTACTACTGCATCAGGATATTTCACTTCACTGATAATGAAATTTGTAGCGAGGTCTGCAGAAATAACTTTGAGACTATCTTTATTGACATAATCCTTGTCGAGATAAAAGTCAATACTCGCGGGCAGAGGATTATAATCCAATACTTTATTCCAATCTGCATTGCCATCGCCCATGAATTTATTTCGGGCCATGTCCTTGGTTACATATTCAACAGTTTTAGCATACGGTTTGGATGCAATGATATTTTTTACAAGGTCGATATCCTTTTGCGGTGTTCCTTCACGAATGAATGCATGTACCTGAATATTTCCCATGAAATAGTTTTCAAGCTTGCTGGCATTGATTACCAACCAACCCAATATTCCCAAAATAAACAGAACCAACCCAACACCCAGGATGGGCATAAAATAGGATGGTTTGCTGCGCTTCATCGATGCATTTCTTTGTCCGGTCATAATATATTGTGCTTTGTAGGCTTTTTATATTCGTTTGGTTTTCAAAAATAACAATTTTCAAGGGTTTATGTAACTTTGCGCTTCCTTCATCAGGTTCCTGGCTCAATTTTAACAGGCTTTCAACTTGTTATTTCAAGCTTTGTAAACATTCTGTACAAATAAAAAGGGTTATTTGCTATTTGATGTCGGAAATTGATCATATAAAAGCATCGTAATATGGAATATGGATTTAGAGATATAGAAAAAAAATGGCAAGCAGCTTGGAAAGAACAAGGAGCCTACAAAGTGAGTAATGAAAGCAGCAAGCCCAAGTACTATGTACTTGACATGTTTCCTTATCCTAGCGGGGCCGGTTTACATGTGGGGCATCCATTGGGATATATTTCAAGTGATATTTATAGTCGCTATAAACGTTTGAAGGGGTTCAATGTTTTACACCCTATGGGTTACGATTCCTTTGGATTGCCTGCTGAACAATATGCCATTGAACATGGTATTCCTCCGGCGGTATCAACTGACCAGAATATTGATAATTTCAGGGGTCAGCTGGATAAGATTGGCTTTTGTTATGATTGGGATAGGGAAGTGAGAACATCAAATCCAGATTATTATAAATGGACACAATGGATTTTTCTTCAATTGTTTGATTCTTGGTTCGATAGGTCAAGTCAAAAGGCCAAGAGAATCAATGAACTTGAAAATATCTTTTCACAACAAGGTAACAGTGGTCATATTTGTCCCGGCGATCGAAAGCTTCAGTTTACTTCAAATGAGTGGAATGGTTTTGATGGTACCAGAAAAGCTGAAATTCTCATGCATTACAGACTTGCTTTTTGTGGTGTGGGGGAAGTGAATTGGTGCGAAGCGTTGGGTACTGTATTGGCGAATGATGAAGTAATCAATGGTGTAAGTGAAAGAGGTGGACATCCTGTTGTAAAGAAAAAATTGCGCCAATGGTATTTGAGAATTACTGAGTATGCAGAAAGATTGTTATCTGGTTTGCAAACGGTTGATTTCAGTGATAGCATGAAAGACATGCAAACGAACTGGATTGGAAAAAGTTTTGGAGCTGAAATGGATTTTGCATTGGAGTCAACCAATCCAAAAGCTGCAGGTAAAAATCTAAAAGTATATACCACCAGGCCTGATACGATTTTTGGAGTTGATTTTATGGTCGTTGCGCCAGAACACGAATTGGTTTCAATCATTACAACGGAAGAACAGTCGGATGCAGTTCATCAATATCTGGAATATGTGAATAGTCGCTCAGAACGTGAACGCATGGCGGAAAAGAAAATCACAGGTGTTTTCTCTGGGGCTTATTGTAAAAATCCTTTTAACGATAGCATGATTCCAGTATGGATCAGTGAGTATGTGCTCGCAGGATATGGAACTGGTGCTATCATGGCTGTGCCTTGTGGAGATGAACGTGATTTTAAATTTGCACACCATTTCAATATACCTGTTACCAATATCATTGGCGAACATTTCAATGGCATAGAAGCAAATTCTACGAAAGACGCTTTGCTGGAGAATAGTGGTTTCTTGAGTGGACTGAAGATGTCTGATGCTATTGGGGTAGCTATTCAAAAAATCGAAGATTTGGGAATTGGCAAACGCCAAACAAATTATAAAATGCGTGACGCTGCTTTTAGCCGCCAACGTTATTGGGGTGAGCCATTTCCCATTGTTTGGAAAGGCGATGTAGCTGAAACATTGCCTGAGTCAGATCTTCCTGTGGTTTTACCTCCTTTGTCGGACCTGAAACCTGGTCCTGATGCTCAAGGCCCGCTGGCAAATCTGCCTGAATGGGCAAACTTTGGAGGTGGGATAAGAGAGGTCAATACCATGCCAGGTTACGCAGGAAGTAGCTGGTATTTTCTTCGTTATATGGATCCCAAAAATGAAGGTGAATTCTGTAGCAGACAGGCAAGTGATTATTGGGGACAAGTGGATATTTATATCGGAGGAACAGAGCATGCGGTAGGACATTTGTTATACAGCAGGATGTGGACCAAAGCTTTGTTTGATCTTGGATACATTGGATTTGATGAGCCATACAAGCGTCTCGTAAATCAGGGAAAAATTGGAGGAGATTCTCGTTTGGTGTATCGTATAAGGGGAACAAAGCAGTTTGTCTCCGGTGGACTGAAAGATCAATACGAAACAGATGAAATTCACGTAGATGTTTCATTGGTAGATGGATTTGATTTGAATATGGAGTCTTTCAAACAATGGAAGCCTGATTTTGCTGATGCAACTTTCATTACAGAAGATGGGGTGTATAAATGTGGCAGCAGGCTCGAAAAAATGAGTAAACGTTATTTCAATGTTGTTAATCCAGATGATATTGTTGAAAAATATGGTGCTGATACTTTCAGGATGTATGAAATGTTCCTTGGTCCTGTAGAACAAGATAAACCTTGGGATACCAAGGGAATTGAAGGGGTACATAGGTTTATCAAAAAATTCTGGCGTTTGTTCTATGATGCAGAGAAAGGATCTGTTGTTTCAACCCAACCAGCAGATGCAGCTGCGTGGAAAGCTTTCTATAAAATGATGAAGAAAGTGGAAGACGATACTGCGAAGTTTTCTTTCAATACAGCCGTGAGTGGATTCATGATTGGAGTTAATGATTTGAATGATCTGAACTGCCACTCTCTTGAACTTCTGGAGAAATTCTTAATCATACTCACACCGTATGCTCCTCATATTTGTGAAGAGCTATGGAGTTTGACAGGACATTCCGGATCCATTTTAGATGCATCTTATCCTGAAGTAGAAGAAAAATATCTTGTCGAAACAAGCAAGGAGTATCCATTGGCTATCAATGGCAAAACCAGGACCACGCTTCAGTTGGACATGAATGCAACACAAGAGGATGTGGAAAGGATTGTGATGGCAGAGCCTGTTGTATTGAAATGGCTGGAAGGGAAACAACCCAAGAAGATCATTTTTGTAAAAAACAAGATGATCAATGTTGTTGGTTGATTTACTTCAAAAATATAGGCATACTTTTTTGCCTGTGGTGAAAGTTGCAGCTGGCAAAGATCGAATTATTGGAATTGATTTGAGTGATTCAAATACAAATCTGACAGAAGAGGTCATATCAGACATTCACTTGTTTGAGAAAACCATCAATGAACACTTGAATCTTCATGATGCACTATTTGCTATTGGTGGATATTGCGAACATAGGAATCTATATAGAAGAAGTGATGTCTTTAATGGAAGCAAATCTGAGGAGCCAAGAAGAAATCATTTAGGTATTGATATTTGGGGAAAAGCAGGTACTGAAATTTTTGCACCTATGAATGCAGTGGTGCACAGTATTGCAGACAATGATACAAAAGGTGATTATGGGGCAACCATCATTCTTCAACATCAATTAGAAAATATTGTTTTCCATACATTGTATGGCCATCTTTCAAAAGCGGATTTGACATTAAAATCAGGGGATGAGATTGTATCGGGGCAATTGATTGCACATTTCGGGAATCATCTGGAAAATGGATATTGGCCGCCACATTTGCATTTTCAGGTGATTCAGGATTTGGAAGGCAATGAAGGGGATTATCCAGGGGTTTGCAGCAACTCCACGTTGTCTACATATCAACATAATTGTCCTGATCCAGATCTGATATTGAATTTAAACCGCTTCAAATAGAACAATTACACATTTGTGTTTTCTTTATCTGGAATGAACGTAATTTCACAACATGATCAATCCGAATTTGGACCCCAGCGGAGGCTTGTCTTCAAACGATGGTGAATTTGAAAACACCATCAGACCTGGTAACCTGGAGGAATTTTCCGGGCAACCAGATATTATTGAAAACCTACGCATTTTCATCAAGGCTGCTCAAATGAGGAGTGAGGCCCTCGATCATGTATTGTTTCATGGACCTCCCGGTTTGGGTAAAACAACCCTTTCCCGAATTGTAGCAAGGGAAATGGGAGTGAATATCAAGGAAACATCCGGGCCTGTGATTGAAAAACCAGCGGACCTGGCGGGATTATTAACAGGTTTGGATGCCAATGATGTATTATTTATTGATGAAATCCATCGGCTAAGCAATGTTGTAGAGGAATATTTATATTCTGCGATGGAGGATTATAAAATTGATATCATGATTGATAGTGGTCCAAGTGCTAAAACCATTCAAATCAATCTCAATCCATTTACATTGATAGGTGCTACCACCCGAAGTGGATTGTTGACAGCTCCATTGCTATCAAGGTTCGCAATAAAGTCAAGATTGGAGTATTATCCTGTCGAAGTATTAGAACGTATTGTAAACAGGTCCTCTGTCATTCTGGGAACTAAGATAACTTCAGACTCTGCTAGGGAGATTGCAAGCAGGAGCAGAGCAACACCACGTATTGCAAACGGTCTGCTTAAAAGAGTACGGGATTTTGCTATGGTTTTGGGAAATGGGGTCATTGATCTTGGGATCACCAAACATGCATTAAAGGCATTGCACGTGGATGATCATGGGTTAGATGAAATGGACAACAGAATACTTTCTACAATTATAGATAAATTTAAAGGTGGGCCTGTAGGATTAGGAACCATTGCCACAGCAGTAGGGGAAGAACCAGGAACCATTGAAGATGTGTATGAGCCTTTTTTGATCCAACAGGGGTTTTTGCAAAGAACATCCAGGGGTAGGGAAGTAACCCGAAGGGCTTATGATCATTTGGGCAAAACTTCTCCCAAAGGCAATGAAAATTTACTCTTCTAATTTGGATAATTTTTAAGATAAAACAAATGGGCATGCTGAATTGGCATGCCCATTGTAGTTTTATTAATATTGTGATTTCTAGTCGTTCTTTACGATGAGGCGGAAACCATTTCCATGGATATTTACAATTTCTACTTCTGGATCTTCTTTCAGATATTTTCTGAGTTTCGCAATGTACACGTCCATGCTTCTTCCATTGAAATAATTGTCGTTTCCCCAGATTTTTTTCAAAGCCAGGTCTCTTTGTAAGAGATCATTTTTATATTCACTCAGCATTTTGAGGAGTTCATTTTCTTTAGGCGACAAAGTGATTTTTTTATCGTCGATAGAGAGCTCTCTCAATTTTGGAATGAAATGGTATTTACCCAAGTCATATTCCTGATTGACACTTTCCTTGTTTTGTTCTTCGTTTCTTTTTAGGATGGCTTTTATCTTAAACAATAGGAGCTCTGAATCAAATGGTTTGGTTATATAGTCATCAGCACCAAGTTTATAACCTTTAATTTGATCTTCTTTCATTGATTTGGCAGAAAGGAAGAACAACGGAATATCCGGGTTGATATCTCTGATTTCTTCTGCTAACATAAAACCGTCCATTTTTGGCATCATTACATCCAAAAGGCAGATTTCAAATTTCTCGCGTTGAAAGGCTGCGAGACCCAATCTTCCGTCTCTTTCGAGGATTACATCAAAATCATTCAGTTCCAAAAAGTTTTTAAGGACCAATCCTAAATTTGGATCATCCTCACACAAAAGAACCTTGGCCTTAGAAGTAGTATCAGACATATGTGTTGATTTTCAACAAATAAAATATTTAACTGCCATATAAAAAAAGTCCAGGCCAATAAAATTTTGTTAAACGTCCCTCTTTTTTGAACTTTAGTGCTATTAATCATCTCATTTTATGCATTTAACATCAGATAATACTTTCAAGAAGCTCATTGTGATTGGCGACAGGGTATTGATCAGGCCATCTACCCCAAATGAAAAAACTGCCAGTGGTTTATATCTTCCTCCAGGTGTTCAGGAAAAGGAAAAAGTACAACAAGGGGTTATTATCAAAACAGGCCCCGGGTTTGTTATCCCTGTGCCTGTAGAAGAGGAGTCTTGGAAGTCGGACGAGGAAAAGGTCAAATATGTGCCTTTGCAAGCGCGTGAAGGAGATTTGGCGATTTTTCTGATGAGTGGAGCTACCGAGGTTGAATATGAAGGGAATAAATATTTTATTGTGCCGCAAGGCGCAATCCTCATGTTAGAGCGGGATGAAGAGTTATAAAATAATACTCTATTTTTTTGGTATTCTATTCTTATAACATATCTTTAACCCGGTTTTTCATAGGATATTGGATTTTAAAACGGGCTGGATTTCTATCCTGGCCCTTTTTTTATTTTAGGGAAATCCTTCCATCCCTGTCTACTCCTATTTTCCCTTCTTTTTTTAACTCAGACAAGACTTCTTCCAATAGTGTGGAATTTTCAATTTTATGATTCATAATGGTCTGTAAAGTGGCAGGTCCTTTTTGAAGAAAAGTGATCATTTTTTGATATAATTCGGCAAATTCGGATGGTAAAATGCGCTTTTTTGCATTTTTTAAGCAATTATCACATATACCACAGTTCGTAATTTTGTAGTCCCCAAAATACTTTCCAATCAACACAGAACGGCATTCAAGTGTTTCACAATATTGAATCATTTGATCAATTCTTCCCTTGTAGGAATTCTTCCTGCCCAGATATTCATCGTAATTCAACTCAAGTTCTGATGTTGTGATCCTATTTTGTATATATCTAATTTGCGGGGATTCTTTTTTAGTGGTAAAATGAATGATTCCGAATTTATCCAACATCTTCAATCCTTGTTGTATCTCCAGGATAGGTCTTTTGGCAAGTTTTGCAAGGTGTCGTTCATTTATATTCACTTCCACATCCCAGACCCCACTGTAATTTCTCAATAATGCCTTGATCAGGGGGTCCAATTCCGGGCGATTTTTTTCCAGTTCACTCAAATCATTTCTCCCACAAGTAAATTGAACCTTTGCAGGTCTGTTTACCTGGTCAAGGTAGGAAATGATATTCTCTTGTTTAAGTGCTTGCAAAGAATTGATGACCTCAAGCAGGGGAAGCTTGAATCTATCCAAAAAAGTATCCAGATCGAAATCAAAATATTGTTCAACTCCAGCTCCTGCAGGTACTTGAAGATAATTTCCAAGTGCATGATATACCTTTCTAATGGTTTCAATACCGGGATATTTTATATTGGGTAGTTCTAAAAGTTCGTTTATATCATGCTGGCTATATAGTAAAATAGCATAAGCCTTGTTGCCATCCCTGCCGGCACGACCGGCTTCTTGATAATAATTTTCGAGACAATCAGGCAACTCTGCATGAATTACCAACCTTACGTCAGGTTTGTCTATTCCCATGCCAAACGCATTGGTACAGGCTATAATGCGGGTCCTTCCTCTAATCCAATCATCTTGTTTGTTTTTTCTTGTTTCATGGTCAAGGCCAGCATGATAGTAGTCGCACGACAAACCAAATTGATTCAACAGGTCGCTCATTTCTTTGGTCTTCCTTCTTGTTTTACAATAAACAAGTGCAGAGCCTGGTACTTTTTCGAGAATTTGAATGATCCGATTGATTTTATCTGGACAGTTCTCAGCAGTGTAAGAAAGGTTGGGTCTTGAAAAGGAAGTCATGAACTCTTGAACATCCCGCATTTTCATTTTAGAAATGATATCACTTTTAACAGCTCCAGTGGCAGATGCTGTTAATGCGATGATGGGTACTTTTGGGAAAACATCCCTGATTCTGGAAATATGCAGGTAAGCTGGCCTGAAATCATATCCCCATTGTGAAATGCAATGGGACTCATCCACCGCAATCATGGATACAGGAATATGCGGTAAATATTCCTGAAAATTTCTAGAGTCGATCCTTTCGGGAGATATGTAGAGAAGTTTGATTTCCCCTTCAACGGCATCTTTTAGGACTTCTTCTACTTCCAGATTTCCCATTCCTGCTATAATTGCCTTTGCTGGAATTCCCCTTTCATTCAGGTTTCTGACCTGGTCCTCCATTAATGCGATTAAAGGAGAAATGACAATACTGCAACCCTTCAACAACAATGCAGGCACTTGAAAACAAATGGATTTTCCACCACCTGTTGGCAGGACAGCCAATGTATCCTTGCCTTCAAGTGCATGAAGAATAATATCTTCTTGTAAGGGTCTGAAAGCCTCATGGCCCCAATATTGTTTCAATATGTCTTTTGGAGCCTTCAATACATCAAATTACTTTTTTGAAAAATAGTCTGACAGAATTGATGGCCAAAACTACATCGCTAAGTCCCATGACCAATGCACCAAATGTTGGTGTAAGGAATCCCAACGCTGCAATTGGGATAGCAATGATATTGTAGAAAAATGCCCAGAACAAATTTTGCTTGATAGTGATATAGGTGTGCTTACCTAGTCCCAACGCGGTAGGAAGTTTTTTTAAACCCTGGCTCATCAAAACAACTTGTGCACTTTGTATTGCAAGTTGTGAAGCATCGCTAAGAGAAATTCCAATAGTAGCTTTTGCAAGGGCTGGTGCATCATTGATGCCATCGCCAACCATGGCAGTTGGTTCAATTGCATTCAAGGCTGCTATCTTTTCCAGTTTTTCTTCTGGCGTTTGTTCTGCAATGACAACATCAATTCCCAATAGCTTTGCAATATGATCACATTTTTCTTGTCTGTCGCCACTCAATAAAACACTTTTTATTCCAACAGAGTGCAAATAAGTAATTACATCTTTGGCTTCTGGTCGGAGTTCATCTTCCACATCAATCCAACCAATGAGTTCATCATTTTTGACAATGTATACATTGTGCATTGATTCTGTAGTAATGGCACTTACTATTTTATATGAACCTGCCCAAAAAGTATTTCCATCTTTGTCAATTCCTTTCATTCCTAGGCCTTTCACTTCTTCAATTGAGCTCCACCTTATTTCATCTTTTGTTTTAAATGATGCTGATACACATTGTGCTATGGGATGGTTTGAATATCGTTCAAGGGAGTATACAATAGATTGCCATTCTTTTTCTTCCATCTCGAAAATCTGATGAGAAGCAAGTTTAAAAGAGCCAGTTGTAAGTGTTCCTGTTTTGTCGAATACCACTTGTTTTATGGTTCGAAAATTTTCAAGGCTCTTTGCATTTCTAAAAAGAATGCCAGTTCTTGCTGCTCTTCCAAGGCCAACTGCAATGGCTGCTGGCGTTGCAAGTCCCATTGCACAAGGGCATGCAATAACCAATACAGCGATACTTCTCATTAATGAAGGTGTGAATGTGCCCAGATAGATATAATTCGCAATAAAAGTAATAACAGCAATGCCAATGACTGCAGGTACAAAGATGGCACTTATTTTGTCTGCCAAATGTTGAATAGGAGGTTTTTCTCCCTGTGCCTGCTTAACCAGATTCAGTATACCGGAAAGGACGGTGTCATCTCCTACCGCAGTAACCTGTGCTTTGATTTGTCCTGTTTCAACTATACTGCCTCCAATGACTTTGTCTTTTTGAATTTTGTGAACCGGAATACTTTCACCAGTAAGCAAGGCCTCATTCACATGAGCATCTCCCCAAAGAATTTTACAATCAATTGGTACTTGTTCGCCACTTCTTACTAAAATAAGATCACCTACTTTTAATTGTGTGTTTTCAATAGGAAAAATAATCTCCTGATGATTTTCGTCAAATGCAATCATATTGGCCATCACTTTTTGTGACTTTACCAAAGACTTCAAAGCACGTTGTGTAGATTGAATGGAAGCATCTTCCATGTAATTACCAAAAAATACCAATGTAATGATGGTGGCTGCCGTTTCATAGAACATGTATTCATGTCCTTGTCCTATCAATGCCCCTACAAAACTGTAGATAAATGCAGCAGATGCACCAATGGTAATCAATACATTCATATTGGGTAATCCGTTGCGTAAACTTTTTATGGCACTCTTTCCAAAGAAAGACATTCCCATCAAGTATACTGGCAAGCAAATTGCAAACTGCCACCATGGATTCATTAAAAAATGAATGTGAATCCATGATTCCAGCATATGTAACATCAATACCAGTGTGAAAGGCAAGCAGAAAAAAAAGCGTCCAACTTGTGTGTTTAGAAATTTTTGTTTTTCTGGTATTTCCCCTTTGCTTTCTGCCACTACTTTATAACCCAGATCATTGATTCCTTTAATTAATTCATCTTTTGGTGTTCCTTCAATCATTTCAAATGACACATCACCATCTATTGGATTGACCTTCACATTTTGCATTCCTTTTTTATCAAGATACTTGTTGATGGTAAGAGCGCAATTTGCACAGGTCATTCCATCAACTTTCAGATGTATGTTTTCCATACTACGAATTTACTTAATCCCATTGCATTTTAGTTGTATAAAATTGTGATTTGATAATAGTCTGAAATATCAGATATGATGAATATCATTCTTGATTGAAACCCGTTTGCTCCGTTCAGATTTGTATTATCTTCGTTTGTATGAATATACTGGAGAGAACTTATGCATTAGAGGAAATTACCGTGGTGGCCCAAATGCTATCAGAAATTCTTCCAGTAAGCAAAGTTGTTGCATTTGAGGGTGAATTGGGTGCAGGTAAAACCACCTTGATTGCAGAGATATGCCGTTGTTTGCGGGTGAAAGATTCAGTTGGCAGTCCTACTTTTTCAATCATAAATGAATACGAAGGTACATTAGCTGAAAAACCAGTTCGGATTTATCATATAG
Organism: Chitinophagaceae bacterium; assembly: GCA_947447005.1. Taxonomy (GTDB): domain Bacteria; phylum Bacteroidota; class Bacteroidia; order Chitinophagales; family Chitinophagaceae; genus Pollutibacter. The sequence goes on along the minus strand of CANFHO010000003.1, from coordinate 1,405 downwards.
ATATGTATCGATTGGCGGATGAGGAAGAGGCCCGACATGCGGGCATTGAAGATTGTATCTATGGGGATGGAATATCTTTTGTGGAATGGCCTTCGAAAGTACCTTCTGTCATTCCTGATGATGCATTGCATGTTGAACTATCACATATGCCTGATGGTGAAAGGCATATCGTTGTTCGCTCCATTAAAAATGACTAACTTGAAAACACAATTGTCGTCATGCTTCCTAAAAAACCTTTTGTAAGTTCATCTTTTTCCTATGAAACATTGGAGGAAACATTGGATGTTAAGCCTTCTGCAACCTCATTGTCTATTGCCATTCCCAAAGAAAATGCATTTCAGGAAAACAGGATTGCATTGACCCCAGATGCTGTTGGCGTGTTGGTGAGCAATGGGCATCAAGTGATGGTAGAACATAAGGCAGGTGAGGGTTCTCATTTTTCAGACAATGATTATGCAGAGGCAGGGGCTGAAATTGTACATGACAAAAAAGAACTTTTTAAAAATGATTTGGTTGTAAAATCTGCACCTGTTTCAGAGGAAGAATTACCATTGCTAAATATTGGGCAAACCATCATCTCTCCCATACATCTACCAGTTATGAAGACCCATATCCTGGAGAAGATGATGGATAAAAAAATTACTGCACTTTCATTTGAGAACCTAAAGGATGAGTCTGGTCATAATCCCATTGTCAGGAGTATGAGCGAGATTGCGGGAAGTGCGGTTATGTTGATTGCAGGACAATATCTCAGCAGTACCAATAGTGGTAAAGGGATGTTATTGGGTGGCATCTCAGGAATCCCCCCAACAAAAGTTATTATTATTGGCGCAGGAATTGTAGGTGAATATGCTGCAAGAACAGCCCTCGCGGTTGGCGCTAGTGTTAAGATTTTTGATAACAATATTTACAAGTTGAAGAGGCTTCAAAATAATATTGGGGCGCGATTGTGGACTTCGGTTTTAGAACCCAAAATCCTTGCAAAACAACTCAAAACCTGTGATGTGGCTGTTGGTGCTCTTTCTTCTTCAAGTGGAAGAACGCCGATTGTTGTTACAGAAGAAATGGTTGCAGCCATGCGACCAGGAAGTGTCATTATTGATGTGAGTATTGACAGGGGAGGATGTTTTGAAACTTCAGAGGTAACATCTCATGAACACCCAATTGTCTCCAAATATGGGGTCATTCATTATGGGGTGCCCAATATTCCATCTGGTTTTGCCAAAACGGCATCGCAGGCAATCAGCAATGTGTTAATGCCATTGTTGCTTACCATCAGTGATGAGGGGGGGCTGGAGAAGCTGGTTTGGCATCAGTTGAACATCAGAAATGGCGTTTATCTCTATAAAGGGTCCCTTACAAATTTTCATTTAAGTCAGCGTTTCAATTTGAAATATACTGATTT
>CANFHO010000002.1 GCA_947447005.1 Chitinophagaceae bacterium | reverse complement strand
GCCGGCTTTAGTAAAAGTTGATCAATCATTTTTTCATAGGCATCCGGACTATTATCCCTCAAAAATGCATTCATCATATCTATGGATGGTGGCAAACCCGTAAGGTCAATACATACACGTTTTAGTAATCTTTCTTTATCGGCTTCATTATTGGGACTTAATCCTTTTTCTTCTTGTTTGGCTAAAATGAAATAATCTATTTCGTTTTTAGGCCATGTTTTCAAATTGATTTTTGGTAATGCAGATTTTTTAGGGGAAACAAAAGCCCAATGCTTTTCATATTTTGCACCTTGTCGAATCCATTTTTCTATGAGATCAATTTCATGTGGAGTCAACTTTAAATTTGAATTTGCCGGAGGCATAATAGCAGATGTATCTTTGGTATTTATGCGCAAAAACACCTGCGACATTTCTGGATTTCCAGGAACCAACGCATGTGCTGTTGGATTTTCTTTCAGAGCAGCATAGGCACTTTCAGACTGATCTAATCTTAAACCGGCTTTTCTTTTATTTGCATCAGGACCATGACAGGAGAGACATTTATCAGATAAAATAGGTCGTATGTCAAAGTTGTAACTTACTTCATCAGGTAATGTAGAAGAAACCTGCAAATTCCCTTGTTCATTATTACAGGATAAAATAAATAGTATTATGAATAAAAGAAATTGAGTTGGAGTGATTTTGGAGATAAAATACATATGGCAAAGGGTTTTATAGTCATATTATGATTTTGAAGCCCTTTGATATAGAAGGGAATACAAATTTTAAATAACCAATCCCATATCTAAAATATCAAAAATCTATGAAACCATTCTTATTTTTCAAAACCAATCAGGATGGAATATATTCATGATTTGAAATTATATAAAACCAACACATCGTTTAGGTAAAGTTGAAAAGATACAAGCAGTTTAAAATGTAGTGCAATTATTGATTTGAAAGATTGGAAAAATATCCATCTTTTTGAAAAAAACGATTTGTCTTTCGTATCATTTCCGGATCCAGTTCTACTGCTGGTGCATGATGTGGCTTGATACGTGCATCTATGATGACTGCTCCAGTGCATCCCCAATGTTTATGTTTGGTAAAAGCTCCAATGCCATGAATATCGTGTGAGGGATTACATCTCGTAAATGCTACCCATAAAAAGTTACGCAGATTCTTTGCCGTAAATGATGCATCATCACTCCAAATAATGAATGGAAATCCTTTTAATACATCATACTTATCTTTCAATGATTCATTGAGCATGGCTACATGTCTTTCAGTTTGCTCTTCATTTTGATAGCTGGATGTTTGTATGGAAAGCACTCCAGGCATGATCAACTCAATATTGGAAACTCCTGGTAATCCGAGCAAAGCAGATGGTAGCTCACTAGATAATTCACGAACTGGATCTCCATATGCGGCAAATACAACCTTGCTTCCACTGTTCAATCCACTTCCTGAATAATCAAGTGTATCCATGGTGGTCTGTGTATGGAAATGGATATCTCGATCTAAATGAATTCTTTCCAACATATAGCTGAAGAAATCTTCTTCATTATATGTAGATAATTTTCTGCCATCTTCTGCTGTGATGAACAGAAACTTCGCAAGACTAAGTTGTCCTTTACCTAAAATATGATTGGCAATCGTTAACAACTCTGCAGGTTGTTTATTGTTTAAAAATGGGGTGTATCGCTCACTGCCGATTGCCAATAACAATGGATGAACACCGGCGGCATCAACGGCATGCACTTCTTTCACACCTGGAATTTCATGTTTGATGGCTTCGCCAGCAATTTCATGGATCAATTGTCCGAAACTGGTGTCTTCCTGTGGTGGTCTGCCTACTACCGTAAAAGGCCAGATGGCATTTTTCTTAGCATATACCTTATGTACACGCATCAGCGGGAAAGGGTGGGTGAGACTATAATATCCCAGATGATCACCAAATGGACCTTCAGGTTTGTTCTCACCTGGATATACTTCACCTGTGATTACAAAATCCGCATCAGTACTAACTGCAAAACCATCTTGATATGTGTATCTAAATCTTCTGTTTCCCAATGCTCCTGCAAATGTCATCTCACTTAAACCTTCAGGTAGTGGCATCACTGCTGCAACTGTATGTGATGGAGGACCACCTGCAAAAACTGACACCTTTAATGGTTGACCTTTTTTATTTGCTTTTGTTTGATGAACACCAATGCCTCTATGTAATTGATAATGCAGCCCAATCTCTTTGTTCATTTTATATTCATTACCGGAAAGCTGAATCCGATACATTCCTAAGTTGGCTTGCATGATTCCGGGCTGATCAATATCTTCTGTATAAACCTGCGGGAGCGTAACAAATGCTCCACCATCCATGGGCCAATGCTGAATCTGGGGAATATCTTGGATACGTATTTCCTGATATAAAACAGGCTTAAATAAAGGATTTCGAAGAGGCAATGCGTTGACTGCTGAGAGTCCTGCACCCATATATTTGAATGGATGTTTCAACGCTTTCATCGGATCATTCTTTAATTCTATCAGGCGCTGGACCCTTTCCAGACTATCACTGAAAATAAATTTACTTCGTTCAAGCGTTCCAAATATGTTTGAGGCTGCTCTGAAAGTGGATCCCTTTACGTTTTCGAAAAGGATTGCTGGTCCACCTGCTTCATATACCCGATGATGAATGGTTGCCATCTCGAGGTATGGATCAACTTCTTCTTTGATTCTTACCAGTTGTCCATTTTTCTCCAGATCCAACAAGCATTGTTCAAGCGAGGAATATGACATAGGATGAAGTTGTAGTGCAAAGATATTGAAGAGTGAATTGCAGGTATACATTTACAAAAATAAAAAAGCCGAAAGAGGAGATTCGATCTCGACTTTCGGCTAAATTATATTTCAAGGAGTTAAATCCTTTCAAATGCTGAGAAGAAAAAGCTTCCTTCAATGGCAGCATTCTCATCGCTGTCACTTCCATGTACTGCATTCTCACCTACACTCTTCGCATACATTTTACGGATAGTACCCTCTTCTGCATTGGCAGGGTTGGTAGCACCAATCAAAGTTCTGAAATCCGCAACAGCATTGTCTTTTTCAAGGATTGCTGCAACGATCGGACCACTGCTCATGAATTCAACCAATTCACCATAGAAAGGTCTTTCTTTATGTACTGCATAGAATTCACCTGCTTTTTCAGCAGAAAGCCTTGTCAATTTCATGGCAACCAACTTAAAACCAGCTGATTCGATTTTTTGAAGAATGGCACCTGAATAGCCACTTGCATAAGCGTCTGGCTTGATCATTGTAAAGGTTCTGTTTGACATATTCTAATTTTTTGGTACGCAAAGGTAGCTGAAGCATTTCCATACTCCAAGTAAATAGAGTGAAATATTGATATTCAATCGACAGGATGTACATTTGTGACCCATGAAAGAGATCAAGGAGTTATTCCCATTTTTAGCTGTGCCAAAGAAGATTGTGGTTACGATGCATCAAAAACCTGACCCGGATGCAATGGGTTCAGCCTTGGGATTATATCATTATTTAAAATTAAAGGGACATGATGTAAAAGTCATTTCTCCTACCAATTGGGCGGATTTCTTGAAATGGATGCCTGGATGTGAAACAGTATTTGATTTTGAATCACAGCGCTCCATGTGTATTGAAATCATGAATCAAGCCGAAATATTCTTCTGCCTGGATTTCAATCATTTCAGTCGCACCCGATTCATGGAATCCATCCTGAAAGACTTGTCTTGCATCAAAGTTCTGATTGATCACCATAGGGAACCTCAAACAGAGGTGTTTGATTATGGAGTGAGTGATATCGCCAAGAGTTCTACTGCTGAAATGGTCTATGATTTTATTGTAGATAACGAAGGTAAGTCATTGATAAATAAAGATATAGCTGAAAATCTATATGCTGGTGTAATGTCTGATACAGGATCTTTTCGTTTCTCTTCAACCACAGCAAGCGTCCATTTAATGGTGGCAGAATTGAAGGGCTTTGGATTTGAACATGCTAAGATTCATACTGCCTTGTTTGATAATTTTATGGAGAACCGACTGAGGTTTATTGGTCATGTATTGTCGCACAGAATGGAGGTCTTATATGAATACAATACAGCCATCATTGCCATTCCCAAAGCTGATATTCTGAAATACCATATCAGAACAGGAGATACAGAAGGCTTGGTCAATTATCCGCTTTCCATCAAAGGAATTGAAATGGCAGCATTGCTTATTGATCGGGATGAGGAAAGAAAATGGTCGTTTAGGAGTAAAGAGACCTTCGATTGCAATAGCTTTGCCAGAAAATATTTTCAAGGGGGCGGACATTATAATGCCGCTGGAGGAAGAAGTTCAGACAGTGTTGAGGAAAATGTAATTCAATTTAAAAAGGCACTCAAAGAATTTTTGTCAAAACAACAACCCATATAAAAATGAAAAAAACAACCTTAGTCTTTAGTTTACTCACCATCCTTTTTGCAGTTGCTTGCAAAAACATTGGTTTCGAAAAATCAAAATCAGGCCTGGAATATAAAATCATCAAAGGTGATGGTGGAGCTCAGCTTGGAAATGGAGATATTGTAAAGTTTCAATATAAAGTAACATACAATGATTCTGTTGTAATTAGCACGTATGCAACACTTCCTGTATATGATCAAGTAGACAGTGTTGGAAGGTTCCATGATTTCTCCGAATTCCTTTCTAAAATGAAAGTAGGGGATAGTGCAGTTTGTTATCAATTATATGATACACTTATCAAAGGTTCTCCTTATGGGGTTCCACCATATATGAAGAAAGGAGAAAAGCAACAAATCACAATCAAGTTGCTTGCTGCTTTCCAATCTAAGAATGGCCAAAACCCACGTGATCTTGCCATGGCTGATTTCCAAAGTGAAATGTCCAAGATGAAAGAAAGGGAGATTGTTACCATTCAAAAATATCTTGACAAAAAGCAAATCAAGGCTGAAAAGGTAAACAACAGTGTATTTGTTCAAATGACACAAGAAGGAACAGGTGCACAGGCTGATTCTGGAATGGTTGTTGGCGTCAAATATACAGGTTACAATTTCGAAGGAAAATATTTTGACTCAAACATGGATTCTACCAAGCAAACACAACGTCATCCGTTGGATACATTCTTCTTTGTTGCTAAAGGTGGTGGTGCCATTCAAGGAATGCTTGAAGGAATCACTGTTTTCAAAAAAGGTGGAAAAGGAACTATGTATATCCCTTCTAGTTTAGCATATGGACCACAAGGTTCTTCAAATGTTATCAAGCCTAATGAAAGTCTCATTTTTGATATTGAAGTGGTAGATGTAAAACCATTGCCTAAGCAATCTGCTTCACCAGAAATGCAACAGCCTGTTCGAAAATAATAGATAAAAGATGTGAATAAAAGGAGCCTTTACGGCTCCTTTTTCATTTGTGCCTTGATTTGTTGAATAAGTGTAATACATTGTTTTGCTTCTCTCACATCATGTACTCTAAGAATATGCGCACCATTCATCAATGCAATGGTATGTAACACAGAAGTGCCATTCAATGCTTGCTGAGGATCGATCCCCAAAACTTTATAAATCATGGATTTTCTTGAAACACCTACCAGGAGTGGATATCCAAGCAATGTAAACTCATGCAGGTTAGAAAGAAGCTGGTAGTTGTGCTCAATATTTTTCCCAAAACCATACCCCTGGTCCAATATCAATGATTCAATGCCTGCTTGTTTACATGCCTGTATTTTGTTTTTGAAAAAAGAAATTACATCATCACAGACATTGGCATAGGTTGGATTGGTTTGCATATGCTCCGGACTTCCCTGCATGTGCATGCAGATATAGGGCACTTTTAATCTACCTGCTAACGATATCATATCAATATCTTTTTCACCACCACTTACATCATTGATTATATCAGCACCCAGAGATACTGCATGGGCTGCTACAGATGCGTGATATGTATCGATCGAAATCCAAATGTCATTATATTTCTTTCTGACATATTCAATGGCCGGTGTAATTCTCTTTGATTCTTCCTCCGGACCAATTTGCACACTCCCTGGTCGGGTGCTTTGCCCACCAATATCAATGATATCAGCACCTTCTGCAATCATTTGATCAATTCTTTCCTGATAAGCATTACCTGTCAAAAACCTGCTGTCTGCGTAAAAGGAATCATCCGTTACATTTATGATCCCCATGACCTTTGGAATATCAAGGGAAAGAACCTTGTTGGGAGATATTAGTTTAAACATGTTGATTCTTTACTATTTTTGTTCAGAGGATAGAACAGATACAAAGATAACTACAAAGCATTTTGAAGGATATGGAAATCAATACGAATCTACAATATGATCAGGCAGTAGGGGCCTGTAAGGACATTTTTTTGAAGAAGACCAAGGATTATGGTACTTCCTGGAGGGTATTGAGAATCATTTCCATAACAGATCAGATTTTCATCAAAGCCATGCGTGTTCGTACAATTCAGGAAAAACAAACTCAAAAAATCGGCGATAACATACAAGCAGAATTCATTGGGATTGTGAACTATGCTGTTATAGGATTGACACAACTTGAAATAGGTAATGCAGAGATGGATGAAATGGATGTAAATAAAGTTGAAAGTTTATATGATAAGAAAATTGATTTTTCAAAATCAACCATGCTGGATAAAAATCATGACTACGGAGAAGCCTGGCGTGATATGAGTCAGGAGAGTTTCATTGATTTAATATTGATGAAGTTGAACCGTATACGTCAGATTCTGTCGAATGATGGTGTTACCATTATTAGTGAAGGTGTTGATGCCAACTTTGTAGATATTTTGAATTATGCAATATTTGGCTTGATTTTAATGAATGAGGGAAAGGCAGGGCATAATGCTTAATTTAGGCAAGGAGGGAAAGAGGCAAGGAGGCAAAGAGGTTTGCTGGTAAAGAAAGTGCAAGAAAAATTTAAAAAATAAACTTATAATAGGCAAAAGACTCCCCTCCTGGAACAGGAGGGGTGGACTCTGTCGTTGCGCCGAAGGCGCGAAGACAGAGGACGGGGTGGTAGAATCAAAATAATTTTAAATATGAAAAAAGCACTGCTGATTACAAGATATTTTGTTGGCATTTTATTCATTTTCAGTGGATTGATCAAGGCGAATGATCCATTGGGTTTGAGTTATAAAATGCAAGAGTTTTTTGAGGTGTGGAATCTCACTTCGTTGAATGATTTCAGCCTGATTTTATCCATAATCATGATAAGCTTTGAAATCATTGCTGGGGTAGCTGTAATCATTGGATGGGAATTCAGACTTTTCAGTTGGTTATTGTTCTTACTCATTGTCTTCTTTACATTCCTGACTGGATATGCTGTACTTTCAGGTAAAATCAGAGAATGCGGATGTTTCGGAGATTGTATAAAACTCAAAGCCGACCAGTCTTTTATGAAAGACCTCATCCTACTGGTCCTTTCATCCTTCTTATTGTATCATCGAAGGAAGGTTACCTCTATATTTAAAACCAGTATTTCAATTCTGTTTTTATCGATAGTAACAATAGGTTCCGTTTGGATCCAAATGTATGCTATGCAACATCTTCCTATTGTGGATTGCCTTCCTTTTAAGAAAGGAGCTGTTATTCAAGATCAAATGAAAATTCCTGCAGGTGCAATACCTGACAGTACTGTCATCAACTTTGTATACACTTATAACAACAAGCAAGTTGAATTTGATGCAGAACATTTTCCAGCAGATTTCAACGATTCAGCTTATGTATTTGTAAAAAGATATGATAAGCTGGTTCGTGAAGGAAATGCAAAACCAGCCATCAAAGATTTTGTAATTCTAACTGAATCCGGAATCGACTCAACTGAAGCAATTTTAAATACGCAGGGAAAACTTTTGATTCTGTTTATAAAAAAAGCAGACGAAAAATCTTTGGATGCAACTTCTATATATCAAATCAAAAGAATAAATGTATTGACGTCTCAGAAAAGCATTCCATTTATTGCTGTAAGTTCTGATGCAGATAGACTAAAATCAAGCTTCCTAAAAAACAATATTAACATTCAAGTTTGCAAAGGCGATCAGGTTGCAATAAAAACAGCTGCCAGATCCAACCCAACAATTTATCTTCTTGAAAAAGGTAAAATTTTGAATAAATGGGGTAGATTAGATTTGCAACACATTGAATTTTAGTTGTTTATGTCATATGACCTAAGTTCTTTGTAAAGATTTCTGGTTTTTGTATATTAATGTTATAAAATCTTAAATCATTACATATGAAAAATGTATCCGACATATTCTCCAGAAAAGGTTTATTCAATGTAACTATAGCTTCACATGAGCCAGTCTTGGAAGCGTTGAAACTTATGTCAAAAAACAATATTGGGTCCATTGTTGTAATGGACAATGATTTATTTGTTGGACTTTTAACTGAACGTGATTACGCCAGAAAAGTAATCCTCTTTGGAAAAAGTTCCAGTGACATTACAGTTGGCGAAATCATGTCTCAAGATTTACCCAAAATTTCAATGTTTAATACTATTGATGAATGTATGGAGATTATGACCAATCAAAATCTCAGATATCTACCTGTATTTGAAAATGAAAAATATATGGGTGTTATTTCCATTATTGATGTGGTGAAACAAAAGATGATGGAACAAGATGGAAAGATTGAGGATTTGCAGTTCTATCTTCATAGTGCGAGATAGGGTGCAAATATGCTAATTATTTTTAAGTTTTTTTTCTGATTCATTATTTCCACTTTTACATGGATGATTGTTTCTTTGCTACATGAAAACAATTATCCTATCTATCTCAATTCTTATCATATCAGTTCAAGGTTTGAAAGCGCAAGATATGACTGACTCCTATAGTTTTGCCATTGGGGTTAAGATGTTTCCTGGATCTATAACAGCAAAAAAAAGTATTGGAGATTCAAAGTATTTCGAAGGTATTGGTGCCTTTTGGAACAAGGGTTTTCGTGCAACAGGATTGTATGAAGTACATGCGGATATGATGAATATTTCCGGATTGAGGTGGTATTATGGAGCGGGTGCTCACCTTGGTTTTTATAACTCTAATAATTATAATGGAAGTACACTTGTAGGTGTTGATGGCGTTTTAGGATTGGATTACAAAATCAAAAATGCACCCTTAAACTTATCATTGGATTGGCAACCTTCATTTGAATTTGGAAATGGTGCAGGTTTTGAAGGCTGGGGTGGGTTTTCAGTCCGATTTACATTGTAATGTCAGCAAATAACTACTTCCCGAATTGTATTTGCACCCATATTTTCATTGATTCGCTCAATAATGAGATCCTTTTGAAATACCAATTCATTTTTTAAAGGGGCAACCTGGGTGTAGATAAATAATATACCATTTCTGATTTCTATCTTGTCTGTATATTTTGCAATGGTTTTGCCCATGATCTTCTCCCAATGGTCTTCTACCTGAAGTGATTGTATCGAATACTTCAAGCGACTTTTTTCAAGAAACTGTTTGAGAGCTTGTCCAAGAGAAACCGCATCAGACATGGTTAGATTTTTATGAGTTGGAAAGGTACGTTTTTATTTGACAGACTTGAATGAATACGTTCTTCATGGGTATCGGTCAAAATCACCTGTCCAGTGTTTTTAATACAAACCCATTCCAATAATTTTTCGATACGTTTTTGATCTAATTTTTCAAAAATATCATCAAGCAACAGAATAGGAGGGAAGCCAAAATAATCCTTTAGTAGACTGAATTCTGCAAGTTTGAGTGAAAATAACATGCTTTTTTTCTGACCTTGTGAAGCCATTTGTTTGAATGGCGCATCTCCCATCATAATATCCAAATCATCGCGATGTGGGCCCACTGTACTACGCTGAAGAATCATATCCTTTTGGCGGGCGTTGGCTATGTCTTTCTCCAATGTGTCAGGAGACGTGGCAGATGTATATTGAATACCAGGTGATTCATTTCCATCTGAAATAAATTGATATAAATCAAGAAGGGTGGAAGCATAAGTTTTCAAGAATTCTGCCCTTTTTTTCAAAATAGGTTTACCTTCTGAAACGAGCAATGAATCAAAACTATCAAGTAATACATGATCTGTAAAACCATTAAACGCAGCTTGTTTCAAATATTTATTCCTGTCTGCCAACGTTTTGTTGTAACGTATCAAATGGATGAGATAACTGTGATCTGTTTGTGACAAAAGTGTATCAATCAGTCTTCGGCGAGCTTCACTTCCTCCATTGATTAACTCAACATCGTCTGGCGCGATGAAAACAATGGGAAATTTTCCAATATGCTCTGAAAAAGGAATGATGGCAATTTTATTTACCATCAATTCCTTCTTGTTATTTTCCCTCAATATGAGGCTGACTTCCTTTTTTTCATCTAAAATCTGAAAGGATCCAGTAACATTAAAGCCCTGCATTCCATGTTGAACAGACATCCCATCCGTTTTCCCAAAATAGCTTTTAGTGAATCCCAGAGAATAGATTGCATCCAATAGATTTGTCTTGCCCATTCCATTTTGACCTACAATGGCCACTACACGCTCTTGAAGGTTGTATGAAACTGTTGTGTAGTTTCGAAACTGGATAAGTTTGATATGGTTGATAATGAACAAAATATACTGTGACGCGAATTTACGTCTTACTGCGAAAATTAATTGGTTTGAGAGCAACAGAAAGTCATGATTTGTGAATTTCGCACTATATTTGCAACTCATTCAAAAAACGAAGTAATACAGGTTATGGCGTCTACTACTTTTACAAAAGAAACATATCTCTATTGGTATGAGCTTATGTTGCTTCTTCGCCGTTTTGAGGAAAAGTCAGGTCAACTTTATGGAATGCAGAAAATAAGGGGTTTTTGCCATTTGTACATTGGGCAAGAAGCATTGGCTGCAGGATGTATGACCGCTACAAGACAAGAAGATCCATTCATTACTGCTTATCGTGATCATGGTTTGGCTTTGGCTAAAGGAATTACAGCAAACGCATGTATGGCTGAATTGTATGGCAAAGCAACTGGTTGTTCCAAAGGAAAGGGTGGAAGCATGCACTTCTTTGGAAAAAATGAGTATTTCTTTGGTGGGCATGGTATTGTTGGAGCGCAAATAGGTACAGGTGCTGGTTTGGCATTTGCTGAAAAATACAAGGGTACTGATAATGTATCTCTTACTTTTTTTGGTGATGGTGCTGCTCGTCAAGGAATGTTGCATGAAACCTTCAATCTAGCAATGCTTTGGAAATTGCCTGTTATTTTCATTTGTGAAAATAACAATTATGCAATGGGTACATCTGTAAACAGAACATCAAACGTTACTGACATATACAAACTGGCTGATGCATATGAAATGCCAGCAGACACTGTTGATGGTATGAGTCCTGAAGCAGTACATGAAGCAGTTGCCAGAGCAGTAAAAAGAGCCAGAGAAGGCGATGGTCCAACATTGTTGGAGATGAAAACATATCGTTATAAGGGACATTCTATGAGTGATCCTCAAAAATACAGAAGCAAAGAAGAGGTTGAAGAATATAAGGAGCGTGATCCAATTGAAATCACCAAGCAAAAATTGATTGAGTCATTTGGTGTTGCAGAAGCTGAAATTGAAGTCATCAATGAAAGAATCAGACAAGTTGTGGAGGAATCAGTAAAATTTGCAGAAGAAAGTCCCTGGCCTTCAGATGATGAATTACTGAAGGATGTTTATCAACAAGAAGATTATCCATTTATCGTAGATTAATTGTATTAAACCAAACTAAAGATGTCTAACAAAAAAACAACAGAAGTTACTGAAAATGAATCAGTTATTCCGGTAATTGGTTTTTGGGAAAACAATAAAAAAAGAATTACACAGGTACTAATTGCAATTATTGTATTGGTTGGTGGATTTCTTTCTTATAAAAATTTTATTCAAGCTCCAAAAGAACAGAAAGCATCCGAAGAACTCTTTTCAGCAGAAAATCTGTTCAGAAAAGATTCATTCAATCTTGCATTGAATGGTTCAGCTGGAACATCTGGATTCCTAAAAGTAATCAGCAAATACAGTGGTACCAATGCTGCTAATTTAGCTCATCTATACGCAGGTGAATGTTTTATTCATACTGGAGATTTTCAAAAGGCCATCGAACATTTGAATGATTTTAGTTCCAATGGTGCCAAGCAGGTGGAAGCTAAAGTGGAAGGTCTACTTGGAGATGCCAATTCTGAATTAAAGAAGAATGATGAGGCAATTGCACATTATAAAAATGCAGGTACACTTTTCCCGGAAGACCAAGCCATCAGTTCTGAATATTTATTCCGTGGTGCTTTATTGAGTGAAATAGCTGGTAAAAATGATCAGGCAATTGAGTTGTACGAAATCATCAAAGACAAATATCCAAGAACAGACAAGGGCTTTATTGTTGACAAATATCTTGCAAGGCTAGGTGCTGGTAAATAATTTTAATGAAGTCATTATATTAAATAGGCACCTTAAACGAGGTGCCTGTTTTTTTTATAGTTTTGAGTAAAATAATTGATAATACAATTGTGAGCTATGAAAGTACATGTTTTTATCCCTTGTTTTGTTGACCAGTTATATCCTGAAGCTGGTTTCAATACAATCAAAGTTTTAGAACGTGCTGGTTGTGAAGTTATTTATAATCCGGAACAGACTTGTTGTGGACAACCCGCATTTAATGCTGGCTATTGGGGTGAATCACGTGAGGTGTGTAATAAATTTATTAAAGATTTTAGTGATGCAGAATATGTAGTTGTTCCAAGTGCTTCGTGTACAGGGTTTGTAAAAAATTATTACCCTAAGTTATATGATAATGCCGCAAACAATAAAGAAGTGTTATCCATCCAATCAAGAATTTTTGAGTTGAGTGATTTTCTGGTTAATGTGCTAAAAGTAGAAGATTTGGGTGCTAAATTAAAAGGTAAAGCAACATATCATGATTCATGTGCGGCATTGAGAGAATGCAAAATCAAACATGAGCCTCATACATTGTTGAAAAATGTAGCAGGTCTGGAAATGATTGCTTTAGAAGAAAATGAAACCTGTTGTGGATTTGGTGGCACATTTGCAGTAAAATTTGACGATATTTCTTCCGCGATGGGCGAACAAAAAGCTCAAAATATCCTTAATACCGGAGCAGATATACTCATTTCAACTGATTTGAGTTGCCTGATGCATATTGGCGGTGTAATTGGAAAGAAGAATTATCCCATCAAAAACATGCATCTGGCAGATGTTCTTGCAAGTGGGTATTAAAAAAATTATTCATTATGTCATATTGGTTGATCAAGTCAGAACCCTTTAAATATTCATGGGATCAATTCATGGAAGATGGTTCAACCTTTTGGGATGGAGTCAGGAATTATGCGGCAAGAAACAATCTAAAAGCCATGAAAAAAGGAGATTTGGCCTTTTTTTATCATAGCAATGAAGGACTTGAGATCGTAGGAATTGCAAAAGTTATAAAGGAGTCATACCAAGATCCTACTACAGAAGAAATTGCCTGGGTTGCAGTTGACTTCAAGCCACATAAAAAGCTAAAAAAACCAGTTTCTCTCGCCACAATCAAATCCATGGAATCGCTCTCTCAAATGGCCTTGATACGATTAGGCAGATTATCAGTTCAACCAGTATTGGAAAGCGAATGGCAGATAATTATGAAATTGGCTGGAGAGTAGCATAAATAGCATTTTTTTTATTTTTTTCCCCTCTTTTTCTGTCCAAAAAGTGGATAAACTCCCTTGTCTAAGTCATTGATTTTCGTATGTTTTTGGGTAAATTTGTAGTATATGTACAATTGCATATAACCCTCATTTTTCTGACCTACTATGGAAGAACAACAATTACCGGAACAGACAAACGATAATAACAGGATCATATCGATCAACATTGAAGAGCAAATGAAAGCTGCTTACATTGATTACTCAATGAGTGTCATTGTAGGACGTGCCTTGCCTGATGTAAGAGATGGCCTAAAACCAGTACATCGTCGTATTCTTTTTGCGATGAATGAATTGGGTATGGACTTTAATAAACCCACCCGTAAATGTGCCAGGATTGTGGGTGAGGTACTTGGTAAATATCATCCACACGGAGATACTGCAGTATATGATGCTTTAGTGAGAATGGCTCAGGAATGGAATACACGTTATCCAACCATTGATAAACAAGGAAACTTTGGATCACCTGATGGTGAAGGTCCGGCTGCCATGCGTTATACAGAAGCAAGGTTACAAAGATTGGCCGGCTTTATGATGGATGATATCGATAAAGATACCGTTGATTACCAATTGAACTTTGACGATTCTCTGGAAGAACCAACAGTTTTGCCAACCAGAATACCACATTTATTGATCAATGGTAGCAGTGGGATTGCCGTAGGGATGGCTACCAATATGCTTCCTCATAATCTGACTGAAGTTATCGAAGGTTGTATTGCTTATAT
This sequence comes from Chitinophagaceae bacterium, assembly GCA_947447005.1. Classification (GTDB taxonomy): domain Bacteria; phylum Bacteroidota; class Bacteroidia; order Chitinophagales; family Chitinophagaceae; genus Pollutibacter. The sequence goes on along the minus strand of CANFHO010000002.1, from coordinate 44,938 downwards.
TGATAATCGTGAAATTACCATCGATGATTTGATGCAAATGGTCAAAGCTCCCGATTTTCCGGGTGGAGGAATCATTTATGGAATGGAAGGAGTCAAAGCTGCAATGCATACCGGTAGGGGAAGGGTAGTGTTGAGAGGAAAAGTATCTGTAGAAACCAAACCAAATGGCAGAGAACAAATCATCATTACACAAGTTCCATATCAAGTTAGCCGAGATGTTCTCACTTCCAGAATCGGATCATTGGTTGTAGAGAAAGTTATTGATGGCATAACACATGTCAACAATGAATCAAATGAAAAAGAAGGAACACGTATTGTTATCGATGTAAGAAAAGATGCTGTTGCAAATGTGATTGTCAATCAATTATACAAGTACACCGATTTACAAACTTCATATGGTATCAACAATGTTGCGTTGGTGAAAGGAAGACCTCGCATACTCAATCTCAAGGATCAAATTTCCCTGTTCATTGAGTTCCGTCATGAAGTAGTTGTAAGACGGGCTGAATATCAGTTAAGAGAAGCTCAAAAGAAAGCTCATATTTTGGAAGGTTATTTGATTGCCTTGGATCATTTGGATGAGGTCATCAAATTAATACGGAACGCTAAAAATCCGGAAGCTGCTAAAGAAGGATTGATCAGCCAGTTTGGCATGAGTGAAATCCAGGCAAAAGCTGTTCTTGAATTAAGATTGCAGCGTTTGACTGGCATGGAAATCGAGAAAATCCGTGAAGAATACAATGAGATTATGAAGTTTATTGCATACCTGCAAGATTTACTTTCTGATGAAGGAAAGCGGTATGAACTTATTAAAACAGAACTCATTGAAGTAAAGGATAAGTTTGGAGATGCTCGCAGAACAGAGATTACTTATTTAGATAATGAAGTTCGAATTGAAGATTTAATTAAGGAAGAAGATGTAGTTATAACTGTATCTCATCTTGGTTATATCAAAAGAACATCGGCCGATGAATATCGTACACAAAAAAGAGGTGGCAGGGGTTCTATAGGTGGTAAAACGAGAGATGAAGATTATATAGAACATCTCTTTGTCGCTTCTACACATCATACATTGATGTTTTTCACTGAAAAGGGAAGGTGTTATTGGTTGAAAGTATATGAAATACCTGATGGTGAAAAACAGGGTAAGGGTCGAGCTATTCAAAACCTCATGCAACTTCCATCTGATGATAAAATCAGGGCAATTATTGATGTTAAAAATCTTCAGGATGAAGAATTTGTAAACAGTCATTATATTGTTCTTTGCACCAAACAGGGAATCATTAAGAAAACTGAGTTGGCAGATTTCAGCCGACCACGTGCAAATGGAGTGAATGCGATTACGATTGTTGAAGGCGACCAACTGTTGAATGCTAAACTCACTGATGGAAATTCAGAAATCATGCTTGCTGTAAAATCTGGAAGGGCAATTCGTTTCCCTGAAGAGAAAGTTAGGCCAACAGGCAGGGGAGCCATTGGTGTTGCAGGTATAGAAGTGGATGATTCAAATGATGAAGTTGTTGGTATGGTATGCGTTAATAATCAAGATAAATCAAGAACAATTTTGGTTGTATCTGAAAAAGGATATGGCAAACGTACAGCTATTGACGAATATAGAATTACCAACAGGGGAGGAAAGGGCGTTAAAACCATCAGTGTAACTGAAAAAACAGGTAACTTAGTTGGTATATTGGACGTAGGTGAGAAAGAAGATTTAATGATTACATGTGTTTCTGGCATTACTATCCGCACATCTATTTCTTTGATCAGTGAATTGGGACGTGCTACACAAGGTGTTAAACTAATCAAATTGGATGAAGACGATCAAATAGCGGCAATCACCAATTTGGATGAACTTGAAGAAGAAGTTATTATTGAAGAACAACCTATTGAAGCACCATTGGATTCGAATGTTGATACAGATCAATCATCAGAACCAGAAACAACAAATGACTCACCGGAAGAAAATCAATAAAGCAAGAATTTATTAATATCAAAAGTTCATTATGAAAAGGGTTCTGTCAGTAACATTTATGCTCATGTTGATCTCACAACTTGCACAAGCGCAATTTGAAGAGGTAAAAACATTGATAACTTTAAATCAGTTTGCAAAGGCAAAAGAATCAGTTGATGCTATGGCCAGCAAGCCAAAAATCATTGCAAAGCCAGAATATTTTCTGGTGAAGTCAACAATCCTGTCACATCTTTCAAAAGAAGATAAATCAGAAGCAGGTCAAAAAATGCGTAATGATGCAATTGAAGCATACAATAAATTCATGCAATTGGATCCTAAAGATGATGGCAAATTAAAAAATGATCCTCTTTACAGTGCCGCACCAATCAATTTTTATGTTTCATACTTCTCTGAAGCAGTTGAGTTTTTCAATAAGAAGAATTGGACTAAAGCAGTTCCAACTTTTCTTTCGACTGTGAAATGGAGTGATTTTGTAATTGAAAACAAAATTGCTACAATGACTTTTGATACCACTGTTAATTTGTTAACTGCCGTTTCCCTTCAAAACAATGGAGAAGAAGAAAATGCTGCAGTTTATTATAAAAAATTAGCAGCTAAAAATGTTACAGGCGATGATAATGATATCGTTTATCGATTTTTAATGAACTATTACTTCAATAAAGACGATTTAGCATCTTTTGAAGCAACACGTAAACAAGGACAACAATTATATCCAAAGCAAGAATATTTTACATATACTGATGTTGATTTCATCATGGAAATCCAGGATATGAATAAAAAATTCAAAAAAGTAGAAGAAAAAATTGCAAGAGACCCACAAAACATTGACCTGATTCAGACATATGGTTTTTTGTTGTTTAACAGACTCAATGAAGATAGTGCTGATTTGAAGATTACAAACTACGCTGAGCAAGAAGCTAAAATGATTGATATGCTTGGTAAAGCAGGTGCTGGAAAACCTGAAGATGGAACTTCATATTATTATGCAGGAAGCCATTATTTCAATAAAGCATTGAAAATTGGTGACTCTATTAGAAATATCAATGATGATGTTAGAAGATTCAATTCAACAGTAAAACCTGATAAAACAGGTAAAACACCTCCTCCTCCAAAAGCATTGACTGACAAACGAGATAATTTCAGGAAGGATCAGGATTCACAATTTGATAAAGCTCTTCCTTTCTTACTCAAAGCACAGCCAGCGATTGAAAAAGCTTCCAGCAAAAGCAAAGGGGATTTGCAATCATATAAAAAATTGATTGATCAATTGATCGAAATCTATTCCAACAAGCGTCAATTTGCAAAACTACCTGCTGATAAAACAAAATATGAAGCAGAAGAAAAGAAATGGGATGCTGTATATTCTAAAATAACAGAACATTAAAATAGTTATATGTCTGATCTGAATTTAGGACGTCACGTATTTGGAAGATCAGAAGACAAAGGCAATCTCTTATCAAAAGAGGTTGCCTTTTCTCTTTTGGATGAATGGGTTTTGAATCCACGACTGAAACTGCATATGTATCAGGTTGGAGGATTAATGAAATCCTGGGCAATACAACGAGAACATGCCCATGAAGAGGAAGCATGGAAATGGGAGATGGCAGGATTGCTCCATGATGCAGACTGGGATCAATGGCCTGAACTCCATTGTAAAAAAATCATTGAATATCTTGAAGAAGCACATATTGACCCTGAAGTAATCCGAGCTATTGCTTCACATGGTCATATTCACTTTGGCGTTATACCAGAAACAAAAATGGACAAAATGCTTTATGCATTTGATGAATTATCTGGGTTGATTCATGCATATTCATTAATGAGACCAAATGGATATGAGGGGATGGATGTAAAAGGAGTCAAAAAAAGATTGAAAGAAAAGACTTTTGCATCTGGCGTAAGTAGGGAAGATATTACAGATGCATGTGAAAGAGCACAGATAACAATGGAAGAATTAATTCAATTCATTATTGAAAATCAAAAAGATACCTAGTTTAACTAAAGTAATGATTTATTTAATTACTAAGACGGCTGGCACAGGCCGTTGTCCTTCAGGATCGGAAGGTTTAATGGTTTCTTTCCCATTTACCAATAAACAACTGCTTCCTCCGCCATCTAAATTCATACCTTCCTTACACCCTAAATCCATCAAGATTTTGGCAAGTTGTGGAAGGGTAGCGCCATCAGCAATATTTTTCATTCGTCCCTGAACCACCAATAGTATCATTTTTCCATCCTTGGTATATCCAATGGCTGTTCTAGGATGTTTATCATCAATGGCTTTACCTGCAAATTTTCGTTCCTCATTGTTTGAAATATTGATCTGACCATTTATCAACAGGGCTGGTCCACCTCCAAATGCATATTGAGGTTTCCAGTGTTTCATGTTTGAGATCCTGGAATCAGAGGGAGATAGATGCTGAACTGAATCAATGATGGGCATAACCACCTTCTGACTATAAAGCGGATATTTTAGGGCGGAATCATTGTAATTATAAACGATATCCATCTTTCCATTTTTATTCCAGCCAAAAGCACTCCCAAAATGATGCGCATAGGTCATGGTGTCTTTTCCTTTTCTTGAAGTAGGCATGGTATCAAAACCAACCATTTTACCATTTTTGATTATTAGATTGACATTTCTGTTTTGCTTGAATTCAAAAAAGGAACAATTCATCACAACTTTTGGCGACAAATTTTTTAGATAAAAACCTGAAGGGGTAAGTCGTCTTCCAAGCGTTGTGTCAACCAGCATATTAAATTTCAATTTTTTGACATCGACTGATGCATAAAATGCAATGAAAGGTGATCCATCCAAGGAGCCAATAGATTTAAAAACCTTTATGTCTTCGTTTGACAATCCAAATTGGGAATCCTGATTTTCCCAGGATAATTGTGCCTGAGAGTAGGACGTTGACAATAAAGATATAAACAGTATCAATGATCTCAAATAATAGCTCTTTTTCTCAAAATATCTATTTAACATAATATAAATTATAAGGGTTTTATTGATTTATGATTGATCAAATTGTAAGCTGATCAAGTGATTGTATAATCCATTCATATTCAACAACTCCTGATGAGAACCGTATTCTTTAATTAAACCTTTATCCATTACATAAATTACATCAGCATTTCGGATGGTAGATAACCGATGTGCTATTACGATAGATGTTCGGTTTTGCATTAAATTATCCAACGCTAGTTGTACAAGTTTTTCACTGGCTGAATCCAATGAACTTGTAGCTTCATCTAATATTAAAACTTTAGGATCTCTGAGAATGGCACGGGCGATAGCAATTCTTTGTCTTTGACCGCCGGATAGCTTTATACCACGTTCACCAACAACAGTTTCATATCCCTCTGGAAATGAATCTATAAATTCATGAGCAAAAGCCTTTTCAGCTGCGATTTTAATTTCATCTATAGAAGCCTCTGGATTTCCATAAGCGATATTTTCTTTAATGGTACCTCCAAATAACATAATATCCTGTGGTACATATGCCATTTGTTTTCTTATCTGACTGATTGAGAAATCCTCAAAAGGTTTTCCATCCAATAGTATGCGTCCTGAAACGGGTTTCCAAAATCCCAGTAGTAACGATATCAATGTAGATTTGCCAGCACCGCTTGTACCCACCAATGCGATGGTTTGTCCGGACTTTACCTCAACTGTGATATCTTGTAAGGTTAAAATTTCAGGACGATTGGGGTAAAAGAAACTTAAATGATTTATTGATATACTTCCATTTAATATATTATCATTCAATATGTTAATAGATTGTATTGAAGTTAATTCTGTTTTTTCTTCCAGAATTTCCCTGATTCGTTCTGTGGCCCCAATTGTCTTTTGTAAGCTGCTGTACAAATCAGCAAAACCTGCCATACTGCCTCCAACAAAAGATGTATAAAGCACAAAAGCAGTTAAATCACCAAAGCTCAAAGCACCCTGATTCATCAATCCAACTCCTTTCCAAACAACAAGAATAATTGTACCAAATAGGCAAAATATCATGATTGATATAAAAATTCCTCTTGTTTTGGCATTATTTACTGCTGTTTTGACCAAAATTCTTAATGATGTAGCATATCTGTTGGATTCAAAATATTCATTTGCATATGATTTTACACTAACTATACCAGCAAAGCTTTCTTGAACAATAGTATTTGAATCGGCCAATTGATCTTGTACTTTTTTAGATTGCTTTCTGATGTATTTTCCAAATATAATTGCGATAAGTACAACTAAAGGTAAAACTGATAACATGATGAATGTCAGTTTTATAGATATAAATAGAATCAATGAAATTCCAATAACCAACGTCAGTATAGTTCGAATTAAATCCGCAAACATGAATGTAACGGCATCCTGAATTTGAGAAAGATCAGATGAAATTCTGCTGGACAGTTCCCCTACTCTTCTTTCTGAAAAAAATGTCATTGGTAAACGAATGATTCGATTGTAAACATCCAATCTCAGATCTGCCAATGCATTTTCCCCAACTTTACTAAAAAAATAAACCCTTGAAAAGGAAAAAACCATTTGTAGTACTAAAATGCCTAACATCAGTTCTGCAATGAAATTCGGGCTCGCTAATAAACCTTGTCCATTTTTATCATGGGCAGTATCAATCAATTTTTTTAATAAAAAGGGGAAAGATAATGTTGTACCACTGGAAAGTCCTATAGCTATCAATCCTATAATAAAATTTATTCTATAAGGTTTTGTGTATTTGAAAAGGGCATTGACATGCCGAATGTTTTTAAAAGATACTTTGGCTTTCACTGTTTTTTCATCGTCTGAATTAAATCTGTCCCGTCTGGCCATTTGATAAAACTTTATATTAAATTGAGTAACTAAAATTAATTCATTCAAACCTGATTTTATATAATAGTATCAGGTATACATCATTTAAATTTATTAAAATGTTCAGACGGTCATTTTTACGGAATAGTGTAATGGGACTCCCATTGATTGGTAGTGAACTCGGAAAAGGTACATTTCTTTCAAAAGGACAAAAGCCCATTGTGATTTCTACCTGGGATTTCGGTAAAGCAGCGAATGCCGAAGCTTGGAAAATCCTTTCTGCTAAAGGGCGCGCATTAGATGCCATTGAGGCAGGAGCAAAAGTTCCTGAAGCTGATGAAAGTAACAAAACGGTGGGTTACGGTGGTTATCCTGATAGAGATGGTCGCGTTACCTTGGATGCCTGTATAATGGATGAAAAAGGAAATTGTGGCTCTGTGATGTGCATAGAGCATATTAAACATCCAATTTCAGTAGCCAGATTGGTGATGGAAAAAACACCGCATGTAATTCTTGTAGGTGATGGTGCTTTACAATTCGCTCTGGAAAATGGCTTCAAAAAGGAAAATCTTTTGACCCCTGACAGTGAAAAAGCATGGAAAGATTGGTTGAAAAAGGCCAATTATGAGCCTGTGATCAATATTGAGAATAAAACTTATAACAGTCCCAAAGACGGCCAGATGCCAGGTTCCATTGATAATCATGATACGATTGGTATATTGGCATTGGATAGTAATGGCAACTTAAGTGGAGGATGCACTACAAGTGGAATGGCATTTAAAATGCATGGTAGGGTTGGTGACTCGCCGGTAATTGGTGCAGGTTTATTTGTAGACGGAGAAATTGGTGCAGCCACATCGACTGGAGTTGGTGAAGAAGTGATTCGTTGTGTTGGCTCTCATTTGGTAGTTGAGTATATGCGACAAGGAAACTCACCTTATGATGCATGTAAGAAAGTTGTTGAAAGAATAGCCAAAAGGGATATAGAGAAAGCTAAGAAAATTCAAATTGGATTTTTGGCTTTGGACAATAAGGGCAATTATGGTGCTTATGCACTTCAAAAAGGATTTTCATTTGCTGTTCGATCTGAGCATGAAGAAATTGTCATACCAGGAGATAGCTATTTTAAATAAACAATTGATGGAGTTAGAAGTAATTGGTTTTGACCTGGCCTCCTGCTTAATAGCTGCGAAAAAAGGAGCCAATCGAATTGAATTATGTGCCAATCCTTTTGAAGGCGGTACTACCCCATCTTATGGTATGATTGCACTGGCAAGAAGTAATGTATCCATACAATTGTTTCCAATCATTAGACCTAGAGGAGGAGATTTTCTTTATTCAAATCAGGAGCATCAATCCATGATTGAGGATATAAAACAGTGTAAGCAATTAGGTTGCGATGGAGTTGTAATTGGAATGCTTCTGAAAGATGGAAATATTGATGTAGAAAGATGTGCGGATTTAATACATCATGCTGATAAAATGGAAGTGACTTTTCACAGGGCTTTTGACCGGGTTAAAGATCCAATAAAGTCATTGGAAGAAATAATTGAACTGGGATGTAAAAGAATTTTAACTAGCGGATTGCATCCAAATGTTGATGAGGGAAAAGAAGTTTTAAAACAACTGGTTACACTTGCCAATGGTCGAATTAGAATCATGCCAGGATCGGGAGTCAGATCGAAAAATATTATCGATTTAGCTTCCTATACAGGTGCTGAGTCTTTTCATAGTTCTGCAAGAATGACCAAATCATCAAACATGGAATATAAAAATATACAAATGAATGAGGAACTGAATTCCATTGGAATCGACCCCGATGAAGTAGAAAAGCTTAGAAATTTATTGGATAACTATTCAAAATAATCTTGATTATGATATCAGAAAACAAAAAATTCCCAAAGCGTAAATTTATAAAGTTTACTCTGATATTTTCAGTTTTACTGATTTTTATGTTAGTAGGAACTTTTTTTATGTTGAATCAAGAAAAAAAGATTGATTATAGTGCCGATGTTAAACCAATTATCAACAAAAAATGTATATCCTGTCATGGTGGTGTAAAGAAAAAAGCGGGATTCAGTCTATTATTTGAATCCGAAGCATTGTCTCCAACAGAATCGGGCAAACCTGCAATTATACCTTTTCACGCTGATAGTAGCGAATTCATAAAACGTCTGCTTGTTCATGATGTTGAAGAAAGAATGCCATATCACGAGGCACCTTTATCAATGGATGAAATAAATATATTTCGCAAATGGATCAATCAGGGAGCAAAATTTTCTATGCATTGGGCATATCAAACAATAGAGAATCCAACGGTTCCGTCTTTCGGAATATTCTCCATTTTTAATGAAAAAAAGAACAATGATATTGATGCTTTTATTGATGAAAAATTGAATCATATTGGCTTGTCTAGATCAGAACAAGCTGATAAGCAATCATTGTTGAGAAGAGTGAGTCTAGACTTAATTGGCATGCCTGCAAATGAAACTCTGTCAACTTCATTTTTAAATAATTCCTCTTCGAAAGCATATGATATTTTAATTGACAGCCTGCTTTCTTCAAATGCATACGGTGAGAAATGGGCTGGGATGTGGATGGACATTGCCAGATATGCAGATACAAAAGGATATGAACGTGATGGAGGCAGAAGCATTTGGCGATATAGGGATTGGTTAATCAAGTCATTCAATAAAGATTTGCCATATAATAAATTCTTAACAGAACAAATTGCAGGAGACCTTTTACCTAATCCATCAGATGATCAATATATTGCTACTGCGTTTCACAGAAATACAATGACCAATGATGAGGGTGGTACAGATAATGAGGAATACAGAACAGCAGCAATCATTGATCGAGTGAATACAACCTGGCAAACTTTATTAGGCACCAGTTTTGCATGTGTACAATGTCATAGCCACCCTTATGATCCTTTTAAACATGAAGAGTATTATAACTTCATGGCTTATTTCAATAATTCAAGAGATGAGGATACATACAATGATTACCCATTGTTACGTGAGTTTAAGAATAATAGCAAATTGAAATTTGATAGTTTGATCAATTGGCTTGGTATATACACAGATAAGAATTCATTGAATTATTACAAAACAATGATCAAAACATCAGAGCCAACTATAAATAGCTTGGTTGCAGATTCAATGGTCAATGCTGCATTGGCTGATACTAAATTTCTGGCCATGAGAAAATCTTCCTGGGCAAGAATTAAATCAGTGAGTTTATCTGGCAAAAAAATATTATTGATACGATATTATGCAGGTACTAAAAATGGAAAACTGAATATTCATTTAAATGATGCGAAAAGCAACCCTTTTCTCAAGATTGATATTCCAGCAACAAAAGGTTGGAATATCATTTCATTACCAATAAAAGAAATGAATGGCGTGTATAATATAGTTTTTCATTATGAAAATCAGTTGTTGAAATCAAAAGATGATACAGGAATCACTTTTGACTGGATTGCATTGGCAGACACTTTTCCAGGTGAGAATGACAACAAAAGAAGTTACTTTCAAGACATGTATTTTAATCTGTTAAACAGCCCTGAAGCAGACTATACACCAATCATGATGGACAATCCAACTGATATGTATAGAAAAACACATGTTTTTGAAAGAGGAAATTGGCTTCTCAAAACAAAAGAAGTACATACTGGAATTCCTGCCATTTTCAATCCAGATAAAAACCTGGAAAAAAATAGACTTGGTTTAGCTAAATGGTTGATTGATAAAAAAAATCCATTGACATCAAGAACCATGGTAAATAGAGTATGGGAACAATTATTTGGACAAGGTCTGGTTGAAACCTTGGAGGATCTTGGTTCACAAGGAGCAAGTCCTACTCACAAAGAACTACTTGATCATCTTTCGTATAAATTCATGAATGATTTCAACTGGAGTGTGAAGAAATTACTTTCATACATAGTTCATTCGAGTACTTATATGCAAAGCACAAAGGCTTCAAAAAAGATGATGGAGAAAGATGCATTGAATAAATATTATGCACGTTCTCCCAGATTACGATTGTCAGCAGAACAAATTAGAGATCAAGCATTAGCTGTTTGTGGTAAATTGAATTCTACAATGTATGGTCCCAGTGTGAAGCCATATCAACCTGAGGGTATTTGGGCTTCACCCTATGATGGAGAGAAATGGATACAAAGTAGCAGTGAAAACTTTTACAGAAGGGCTTTATATACTTATTGGAAAAGAACAAGTCCCTACCCTTCAATGGTTAATTTTGATGGAAGCGCAAGAGAAGTTTGTGTAGCAAGAAGGATCAGAACAAATACACCACTACAGGCATTGACAATTTTAAATGATTCAACATACTGGGATCTATCTTTTCAATATGCCAAAACATTGTATCCCAAAAACAATGAAGAAAAATCTATCATGTTAGCATATAAAAAAGCAACTGGAAAAGAAATTTCAAAAGATGCACTTCAAACTATGAAAACATTATATGAAAAAACCTATGCTAAATTGAACAAGGATCCCAATATTTCTATGGAAATGATTGCAATGAAAGCAAATAAACAAAACAATTCGTTGGCAGCATTAACAGTAGTGATCAATTCAATTTTAAACTTAGATGAAGTAATTACTAAAAGCTAACTTATGGATCATCAAAATAAAATATTTCAGGAAGCAAAAATGTCTGAACTCGAATTTCAAACGAGAAGACATTTTTTAAAAGATTGCAGGACAGGTATAGGAATGATGGCTTTGGGTGGATTATTGGGTGGATGTGATTTTTTAGGTATGTCTAATAAAAATGAATTGGCTACAAATCCTTTATTACCCAAAATCCCACATTTTCCTGGAAAGGCAAAGTCAGTCATTTTCTTGCATATGGCTGGTGCACCCTCACAATTGGAAATGTTTGATTATAAGCCTGAATTACAAAAAATGGATGGAATGGATTGCCCTGATTCATTTATTCAAGGCAAAAAATTTGCATTCATTCGTGGTGTACCGAAATTGCTTGGCCCTCAAACCAATTTTAATCAATACGGAGAAAGTGGATTATGGTTGTCCGACAATATACCACATTTCAGAAAAGTGGTTGATGATGTAACCATTTTAAAAGCTGTAAATACTGATCAATTTAATCATGCACCTGCTCAATTATTAATGCATACTGGCACTGCCAGGTTAGGTCGCCCTAGTATGGGTTCATGGGTTACGTATGGATTGGGCTCTGAAAACAACAACCTACCTGGTTTTGTAGTCTTAACGTCTGGTGGTAAAAACCCAGATGCAGGGAAAAGTGTTTGGGGAAGTGGATTTTTACCATCGGTGTATCAAGGTGTGCAATGCAGATCAGAAGGTGATCCCGTTTTATTTTTAAAAGATCCAAAAGGATTTGACCGTGATCTAAGAAGAGCATCCATAGATGCAATCAATAAAGTAAATGAATTTTCATACCAGGAATACAATGATCCGGAGATCATGTCGAGGATTTCTCAATATGAAATGGCCTATAAAATGCAAGTTGCAGTTCCTGATGTAATGAATATAAATGATGAGCCACAATATATTCATGATTTATACGGAACATCTCCAGGTGAAACATCTTTTGCAAACAATGCTTTACTTGCAAGAAAGTTGGTGGAAAAAGGGGTAAGATTTGTTCAACTTTTTGATTGGGGATGGGATAGTCATGGTACTGATCCCGGAACAGCTTTGGATAAAGGTTTCATAGATAAATGTCACACTACAGACAAAGTAGTTTCTGCTTTGCTAATGGATTTAAAACAAAGAGGTCTTTTGGATGAAACACTTGTAGTCTGGGGGGGTGAATTTGGACGTACTCCCATGCAAGAAAATAGAGATGGAAAGCAAAATACATACAAGGGACGAGATCATCATGCAGAAGCTTTTTGCATGTGGATGGCTGGTGGAGGCATCAAAGGAGGATTTAGTTATGGCGAAACAGATCCAATAGGGTATAATGCCATTGAAGGTAAAGTTTCTGTATATGATATTCAGGCAACTATTTTAAATCAACTTGGATTTAATCACGAAAAGCTAACCTATCAATTTCAAGGCAGAGAATTCCGTTTAACTGATCTGTATGGTAAAGTAATTGATCCAATTATTGCTTAAAATGAAAAGAAGAAATTTTATCAAACATACTTCTGTTTTGTCTGGAGGAATGTTTTTGTCAAAAATAGATTATAAAAAAATGAAAAACATGGATTCAGATTTAATCATTCTTGCAACAAATTGGGGTTATTCAGGGGATATCATATCTTTTTGTCAATCAGCAAAAAAATCCGGTTACGATGGAATTGAAGTTTGGGTTCCTGGTTCTCTCGAGGAAATGAATTTACTTTCCAAAAGTAGTATATCTCAAAATCTTAAACTTGGATTGCTCGCTGGAGGTAGTTCTTCAAATTTTGAAGAACATCGAAAAGAATATTATCAAAGCCTTGAAAGAGGAATTAAATTGAAGCCAATCTATATTAATTGTCATACAGGTCGTGATTATTTTACATTTGATCAAAATGCAGAACTTATTCTGCATGCCATACAATTGTCGAAAGAATCTGGTATACCGATTTATCATGAAACTCATCGAGGAAGAGCATTATTTGCAGCACATGTGACTAGAAATTTTATAGAAAAAAACAATGAATTAAAATTAACATTAGATATTTCACATTGGTGCAATGTTCATGAAAGTTTACTTGCTGATCAAAAAGAAACTGTAGAAATAGCATTGTCTTCTACTGAACACATTCATGCCAGAGTTGGATATGCCGAAGGTCCTCAAGTAAATGACCCACGTGCACCTGAATGGAATTCAGCTGTAGAAACACATTTTTCCTGGTGGGAAAAAATCATAACTCGTAAAAGAGCTGAGGGCAAACCTATTACCATTTTAACAGAATTTGGGCCTGCAGATTATATGCATACCCTACCCTATACCAATCAACCGGTTGCCGATCAGTGGGCCATTAATGTTCATATGATGAATGAATTGAGAAGAAAATTCGGAAATAAATAATCTGTATGACAGTGTTTATAGGTAAGCTTCACCCTTTATTGGTTCATCTACCCATTGGAATGATTTTTGTAGCAATATCCATTGAATGGATTGGTTCTACAGGTAGTCATTCATCAGTAAGAAATGCTTCTCGATATATTCTTTCTATTGCATTTGTATCAGCAATTCTTAGCTTGATTTCCGGATATCTTCTATCTCTTGAAGAACAGAATCCAAGTACTTCAGTTGATTTACATAAATGGCTCGCAATTATCACTTCTATATTTTTGTTCTTGCTAATTCTCATTTGGAATTACAGCACAACACAAAAATTTCTACATCACTCTCTCTTGATAATCTTATTGATATTGGTAAGTGTTACTGGACATTTTGGAGGAGAATTAACACATGGAGAAGGCTATTTAACATTAACCAATAAAAAGAATAATGATTTCGTATCTCCCCCACCAGCATTAACCAATATACCCAACGCAAATATTTATGCTGATGTAACAAAATATATCATAAAAGAAAAATGTGAATCATGCCATGGGAATGACCGTCAAAAAGGGAAATTGAGATTAGACAACATTGAAAGTATTTTTAAAGGAGGAAAGTCAGGTAAAGTAATCGACTTGGACAATTATTCAAATAGCGAATTAATAAAAAGGATTGTTATTGATCAATCCGATGATCATCATATGCCTCCCAAAAAAGAGACTCAACTAACCTTAAACGAGGTAAAAATCATGGAGTGGTGGGTTTTGAATCATTGTCCTACGGATAAGATGTTCTCTTCTTTTGTAATTGATTCAACATTTAAAGTTACACTACAAAATTATCAAAATGATAGAAATAAAAAAAGCAATTCAATTCAATTAATTCGAAAAGATATAGCGGCTATAACGCAAGAACAAAAAAATAAATTAGAAAAGAATGGATTAATTGTTTCACAGATATCAACTGAAGATCATCATATACGGGTAACCGCTTTTAACCTGGAAATATCAATTAAAAATGCCCTGCTATTATTGAAAGAGGTAACTCCGCAACTAATCGAATTAAAATTGGGTAATATTTTCCTGAATGATGACGATATGGATGTTATCTCAAGTTTTACTTCTCTTGAAAAGCTTTGGATTGAACACTGTCAAATATCGGATGTAGGAATTACTAAATTAGGAAAACTAAACAATCTGATCTTTTTGAATATTTCCGGAAATTCAATTACCAAAAAAGGAATGAATATTCTTTTTCAAAAAAATCCAATGATAAAAAAAATCATAGCATACGACATCGCTTTTAATGAAACAGAGCTGATGAAATTAAGAAAAAATTTCAAAGGACAATATTTATCGATTGGAAAGGATACTATGAATTACACAATGTCAGATACATTATTTATAAAAAAAATCAAATAGTTGAAATTAATCAGGAAATTAACGTCCGAAATTCTGACAACAATTTTAATTGATTTTTAGCTCTGTTAAAATTATGGAGTTCATATTTTGAGCCATAATAAATATCATTATTGATAAAATCCGTTAAGAATCTGAGTGCTTGCATGTAAATCATAAATTCTCCGGAATAATTAAGCAGATTTTTTTCTGTTTGAGTAAGTGATTTTTCCATTGCCACACTATAACCATGAATGATAGCATCGTAATAGGATTTTCGAACTATTATTTTTTCAAAATCTTGTTCCTCTTCAGTTGCCTCTGCCAGATATGTTCTGAACATATCGCCTAAATCACTGATAAAAAAACCCGGCATCGTGGTATCAAGATCAATCACACAAATTCCTTTGTTTTGATAATCAAATAAAACATTACTGATTTTAGAATCATGATGTGTTACTCGTAATTGCAAAGACCCATCTGATATCAAGGTAGAGTAATCGTCTACAATAAACCTATTTTCAGAAATTATCCCGATTTCACTTTGTGAAAAATGAATCCTTTCCTGATTTCCATTTTTTAAACAATCTTCAAATTGTTTCCATCTGAAATTCAAGTCATGAAATTGTGGAATAGTATCCTGTAATTCTCTCATGTTCAGCGTTTCAAACAATGATGTGAATTTACCAAACTGAAACGCTGCTTCAAATGCCTGATCAGGATTGGTACATGAATCGATTGAATGAGAATTTGCTATGAATAAAGACAGGCGATATGGTTGATACAAATCATAACAATATGATTCGCCAGATAAGGTTTTTACATATGTTGGAAAAATAACATCAGGATGATTTTGTTGTAAATGATTTTCCAATATTGAAATATTAGAAGAAATGGCATTGGGATTTTTAAAGACCTGATAATTCAATGCCTGTAAAATATAGACTGGAGTTTTATCCCTGCTTACAACATAGGTATGATGTATAAGTCCGGTACCAAAGGATTTTATATCAAAATGCTCTGCATCATGAATAAATTCTGATAATATCTGATGAAGGGATTTCATTAATATAATAATCTCACTTTGATGGTACCTTTAACCTGCTTCAGCAAATTGGATGCGTTTTTTGAAAGTTTTTTATCTACATCTAATACAACATATCCAATATCATCATTGGTCTTTAGATATTGACCGAGGATATTAATCTTATGTTCAGACAAGGTACTGTTGATTTCGGAAAGTACCCCAGGTACATTGTTATGTATATGAAGAATCCTATGTGTTCCCTCTTGTGGAGGCAAACTCAATTCAGGAATGGTATGAGACCCTGTCGTAATGCCCATTTCAAGGAAATGGTAAAGTTTATTACTTACATCCTCGCCAATATTCAATTGGGCTTCTTCGGTTGATCCACCGATGTGCGGGGTAAGTAATACGTTTTGCAAATTTTGTAATGGAGAGGTGAAACTATCTCCATTTTTTTCAGGTTCCCACGGAAATACATCAATTGCTGCACCAGTTAATTGTCCGCTTACCAACACATCTCTTAAAGCATCCAGATCAACTACCTCTCCCCTGGCGTAATTTATTAAAATCGATCCTTTCTTGAAATATTTCAAGTTGGATTTATTAATCATGTTTTTAGTCTGACTTGTTTCAGGAACATGTAAGGTGATGATGTCAGATTTAGAAACAACATCTTTAATTGATTTTTTCTGAGTGGCATTACCAAGAGGCAATTTTGTTAACGTATCATAAAAAATTACTTTCATACCCATTGCCTCAGCAAGGACACTTACCTGGGAGCCAATGCTGCCATAACCTATAATTCCTAGTGTTTTTCCTCTTAATTCGTAACTTCCTTTTGCCTCTTTAAACCATTTTCCTTCATGTGCGGCCTTGTTTTTATCCAAGATCCTTCTGATTAAAATAACTGAAGCGCCAATAACCAGTTCAGCAACTGATCGAGTATTGCTATACGGAGCATTGAATACAGTAACACCTCTTCTTCGCGCAGAGGGAAGATTTACTTGATTTGTACCTATACAAAAGCAACCAATTGCTTGTAATTTAGGGGCATGAGCTAAAACATTGTCAGTAATTTGAGTTTTAGAACGGATTCCAAGCAGATGAACATCCTTCAATTCTTCGATCAATTGTTCTTCTGAAAGAGCTCCTGCAACTTTTTTTACACCAGTATATCCTGCTTCAATAAAAAGATTGATAGCAGCATCGCTGATATTTTCAAGAAACAGTATTTTGATTTTGTCTTTGGGATAACTGGTTGTTGAAATATTCGCCATTGAAAATTCTTATATTTAAGCGAAATTAGCATTTTATTTATTGGCTATCAATTCAGAAAGATAGATGAGAAAATTTATCATATTCATCCTCCTTTTTATTTTTTTCAGTGCAACTTTCTATACTGTAGATAAATACACAGTAATTAAGGAATACCCCAGAATTCAATTGATAACCCCTACAATTATTGAGCCAATCAATTTAACCAAGGATGAAATAGATTTAGGCAAGGCAAGTGAAAAGTTTTACCGTGAATATCTCGAAAAGACTAGATTTAATGGTGCGATGTTGGTTGCTAAAAATGGTAAAATTGTATTTGAAAAATATGCCGGATATACACATGTTTTGAAAGGTGAACCGTTGGATTCTTCTATATCCTTCCATTTGGCATCAGTTTCAAAAACATTTACAGCCATGGGCATTCTTAAACTATGGCAAGATAAATTATTAGATATTAATGATGAAGTTAGAAATTATCTTCAAAATTTTCCATACGAAGGGATCACCATCAGAGACCTTCTGTCACATCGAAGTGGGCTACCAAATTATGTTCATTTTATGGAAAAATTGGGATGGGATAGCCATAAAATACTGACTAACAATCAGTTATTGGAATTTATCATTCAGAATAGAAAATTTTTAAATGCAGGAAGACACAATGCATATTTTGATTATTGTAATACAAACTATGCAATGCTTGCGTTAATTATTGAAAAAGTGAGCAAGACAAACTATTCAACATTCATGCAGGAGACTTTTTTCAAACCATTGGGTATGAAGAATTCTTTTGTGTATTTGCCTGAAATGCAAGAAAACGTACTGCCATCTTATAAATTCAATAATCAATTGGAAAAATTCAATTTTTTGGATGCTGTATATGGAGATAAGAATATTTATAGTACTGTTCGAGATATGCTCAAATGGGATTTAGCCATATCCGGAGGTAAATTATTTTCTAATGAAACATTAGCCGAAGCATTCAAAGGATATAGTTATGAACACCGTGGAATACGGAATTATGGACTAGGCTGGAGATTATATGAAATGCCTTCAGGAAAAAAGATCATTTATCATAATGGGTGGTGGCATGGAAACAATACAGTTTTTAGTAGACTACCTTCAGATTCTACAACCATAATTGTGTTGGGAAATAAGTTTAATCGGAGCATATATCAAGCAAAAAAAATAATTGGAATTTATGAAGGATATGGACTCCAATTTGCTGAAGATGAATAAATTATATATATGAATGAATTATATAACTTATCCAAATTAAAAGAGGACATCCTTCAATTAGAATCTATTGAAGAAATTAGGAAAGGTTTTATTCATTTTGACAAATTTTCTCATAAAGGTAACAGAGGGCATGCTGCATTGTTTGCAGGTTCCGAGGGAATGATGGGTGCTGCTTTACTCGCTGGATCTGCAGCAAATAAAAGTGGAACTGGAAAAACAACCCTTTTGGTTCCCAGTCTATATTTTAGTCTAATTCATCAATATATTCCTGAAGTACTTGTAAAAGAAAGTATATCTAAAAAGATAGATTTTCAACAATTTAATTCTATAGGCATTGGTCCAGGAATTGG
Organism: Chitinophagaceae bacterium; assembly: GCA_947447005.1. Classification (GTDB taxonomy): domain Bacteria; phylum Bacteroidota; class Bacteroidia; order Chitinophagales; family Chitinophagaceae; genus Pollutibacter. The sequence continues at coordinate 25,854 of CANFHO010000002.1, read as the reverse complement.
TTTGTCGGAAGAAAGTGTTTCAATGGTTAAAATGTTTTTAGAATTCAAGAAACCATTGGTTATAGATGCCGATGCCATTAATATCATTTCGAATCTCCCCCATCTTAAAACCAACATTCCTGAAGGTTCTATTCTGACACCTCATCAAAAAGAATGGGAAAGATTTTTTGGAACCTCCGCAAATGATGGTCAGCGTATCCAAAAAACGATTGAATTTAGCCAGGAATCTGGTATTTATGTAATTATAAAAGGACATTTTTCTTGTTTAGTAACTCCTACAGGAGAAGTATTTTTTAATGGAACAGGTAATTCAGGCATGGCCAAAGGTGGAAGCGGTGATGTTTTGACTGGCTTACTAACGGGTTTACTCGCACAGGGATTTGAAATGAAATATGCAGCTATTACAGGAATGTATATTCATGGTTTGGCTGGCGACCTAGCGAGAGACCGTTTTGGAGAAGAATCAATGACTGCTACAGATCAAATAAGCCAGTTTGGCGCAGCATTTTCAATAATGCACAATAAATTATCTGAATCAGTCTAAAATCTCTATTTGTACAATATTTCAGTATACGAAAACGTTTTTTTTAGCCTAAATTTTATATTTTTGCCCCCCCTAAGTGAAATAGAAATCATTCTATTTCAAAACTTTAAATTGAAGTATTAAAATAGCTTATGGAAAATTTAATTTATCTCGTTCCCCTCATGGGTATTATTGGACTTCTTTACACTTTGATCAAATTCAATTGGGTATCGAAGCAAGATGCAGGATCAGATCGCATGAAAGAAATCAGCAATTATATTGCTGAAGGAGCTATGGCTTTTCTGAAAGCTGAATGGAAGATCCTTGGGTACTTTGTTGTCATAGTGGCATTGTTGCTGGCATTTATGTCGACTAGCAATCCGAATTCTCATTGGAGTATTTCATTGGCATTCATTTTTGGAGCATTCAGCAGTGCTTTAGCAGGTTACATTGGAATGAAAGTAGCAACGAAGGCAAATGTTCGAACTGCGCATGCAGCAAGAACAAGTCTTTCAAATGCATTAAATGTTTCTTTTACAGGTGGTGCAGTGATGGGTTTAGGAGTTGCAGGTCTTGCAGTACTCGGACTTGGCGGGTTATATATCATTCTCAAACAAATATTTGCGCCAGGTAGTGCAGCCAATTCTGATGAAATGGTTAAAACCATCGAAGTATTGACTGGTTTTTCACTTGGAGCGGAATCGATTGCATTGTTTGCCCGTGTAGGCGGTGGTATTTATACCAAAGCAGCAGATGTTGGAGCTGACCTTGTAGGAAAGGTTGAAGCGGGAATTCCTGAAGATGATCCAAGAAATCCTGCCACTATTGCAGACAATGTTGGTGACAATGTAGGTGATGTTGCTGGTATGGGAGCAGATCTTTTTGGTTCTTATGTTGCAACAGTTTTAGCTACCATGGTTCTTGGTCAGGAAACTATTTCCGTTGATAATTTTGGAGGGTTTGCACCTATCCTTCTTCCAATGTTGATCGCTGGTGTAGGTATATTGTTTTCTATCATTGGAACTCTTTTTGTAAGAGTTAGTGATTCAGCAGGTATCAGTACCGATAATGTTCAGAAAGCGTTGAACATGGGAAATTGGGGTTCAATTATACTTACAGCCATAGCATGTGCAGGCTTGGTCTATTATATTCTTCCAGCAGAAATGAGCCTTCGTGGATTGACATTTACCAATAATGGTGTAATGGGTGCTATTATTGTAGGTCTTGTTGTTGGAACTTTGATGAGCATCATTACAGAATATTTCACTGCCATGGGCAAGCGTCCTGTTTTGTCTATCATCAGACAATCTTCTACCGGACATGCCACTAATGTAATTGGAGGTTTGGCTGTAGGTATGGAATCAACGTTATTGCCAATTCTTGTTTTGGCAGGAGGTATCTGGGGATCATTTGAGTGTGCAGGACTTTATGGTGTAGCAATAGCTGCGGCAGGTATGATGGCAACAACTGCCATGCAACTGGCAATCGATGCATTCGGCCCAATTGCAGATAATGCAGGTGGAATAGCTGAAATGAGTGAACTACCAAAAGAAGTTAGAGAAAAAACAGACGTTCTTGATGCTGTAGGTAATACAACAGCAGCTACCGGTAAAGGATTTGCTATTGCATCTGCTGCACTAACGGCCTTGGCATTATTTGCAGCATATGTTGGTGTAGTAAACCACAATGGTTTCAAATTGGATGGCATTGATATTTATAAAGCGAAGGTTCTTGCTTCTCTTTTTGTTGGAGCAATGGTTCCATTTATATTTTCTTCACTTGCCATCAGGGCAGTTGGAGAAGCCGCTATGTCAATGGTTGAAGAAGTACGAAGACAATTCAAAACCATACCTGGAATTATGGAAGGTACTGGAAAACCAGAATATGACAAATGTGTTGCCATTTCAACAGAAGCTTCTATCAAAAAGATGATGCTTCCAGGTGCCATTGCCATTGTTTCTCCAATTATCATCGGTTTCATTCTGGGTCCTGAAGCCTTGGGTGGATTCCTTGCCGGCGCAACAGTAAGTGGTGTTCTCATGGGAATGTTCCAGAACAATGCAGGTGGTGCTTGGGATAATGCCAAGAAGAGTTTTGAAAAAGGAGTTGAGATCAATGGTGAGATGTTCTACAAGAAATCGGAGCCGCATAAAGCTTCAGTTACAGGTGATACCGTAGGAGATCCATTTAAAGACACCTCTGGTCCTTCTATGAATATCTTAATCAAATTGATGTCGATTGTTTCATTGGTTCTTGCCCCTACCCTTGCACAAATGCACAAATCAGATGCAGTTGCTTCAGAAAAAAGAATTGAAAAAAATATCTCTATTTCGATTGAAAGTAATGATTCAACAAAATCTGAAATCAGTGTAACTGAAGGTCCAAAAGAAGGCCTAATTGATGCGTTAAAAGCTGATGGATTGATAGGATCTGGATCAACTACAATTGAATATGCTGATACGGTATTGAAAGTAAATGATAAAGTTGTTGATGCTTCAAAATATAAGTCTTTTATCAAAGGTGAAAAGATGATGATTAAAATTGAAGAAAAGGAAGCACACAAGTAATCGATTTTTAGTATAAAGAAAAGCCCCTTCAATCGAAGGGGCTTTTTAGTAAAAATCTATTTGAAGTTTGTTATTTTCTGGCTACTTTAAAAGTTTTTGTAGCGGTATTTGTTGATTTGGAAGCACTTGTAACTACTACTGTAACATTATATAATGTGCTTGCTGCAAGTGAACTAACGGATATATCTACTACAGATATTGTTGAGTTTAATGTTTTAGGTCCATCAACGATAGAATTATCTGAGTCCTTTTTAGTAGTATAATCAATTTTAACTCCTGCTGTAGGAAGTTTAGAACTGATATTAACTTTGAATGCATATGTGGCACTAGTAGCTGACGCTGTTGCTGTTCCAGGGTCTGGATCTATTGTAAAAACTATATTTTCTTCTGTAGGTGTTGGAGGAATTGGGGTTGGTGAAGGTTTTTTACCACATCCAACAAATAATAATATTACCAGGGATAAGGAACCAAGTTTTCTAACCATTTCGTTTCTGTATTTATTTAAAATTAAGTACAATTTTATAACTTTTACCAAATATTCCTTGGACACAGATCACCGTATTTATTATTTAAAGTGAATCCTAAAATAATTTCATGGGTACCTTTGTTCATGGTACTTAATAAGTATTTCCCTCTATTTAAATCGTATGCATAACTAACATTGACTGTTTGACCGATATTCATACCTGTAATAGCAGCAAAACCATCTCCTCTTCTGAAGTTTGCGCCTATCCATAAAAAATCCCGATATTGGATTTTGGTATTAAGATCCATTCCCAATGGTAAATTTGAAATATATCTGAACATAACTGAAGGTAGGGCAAACAGATCCTCGCTGATTGGAATTCGGACTCCTCCTGTGGCAAAAACATGAGGAATCATCGTTGATTTGTAGGCAGAATTGTCTATCAAATTCATTTTTACCGGGATAATCTGTTGGGCAGATAATCCAAGAAAGTAATTAGATGAATAGAGCCACAAACCAGCATTTAACTCAGGTTTTATTTTACTTACATCTGTAATAGAACTGCCAATTGCTGGATCATATGCAGTAGCTAAGGTTATTTTATTTCGATTTACAGTAATACTTGAAAAACCCGCACCAAAACCTGCAGAAAGACTAGTGTTCCCGTTTAAGCCAATATGATATGCATACGTTGCATATGTAGTAGACCTGTTAATATATCCTGTTGCATAGTTAACGATAGTAAAACCTACCCCATGATGTGGTTCAGCCGACGTATAATTTGCCCAATATTCACGACCTCTTGGATTGTTTCCTTTCATATCAAAGGATGTTGAAGAACCTCGATAATCCTTCTTACCTATAGGTCCATGAATAGTTGCATAAAATGTTCTTGGAGCACCATCTATACCTATCCATTGATTTCTATTGCTTAATTTGACATCCACATAGTTCTCAATACCACTTATTGCAGGATTGACTATATAGTTATTCATGATATATTGTGAATAATGTGGCCTTTGTTGGGCAACAACACCTTCCACTAATAATAATAAAATGACAAGTCCTTTTTTCATTTTCATCATTTAAAAATAGTTACATATCCTGCCATTTTATTTCTACCATTTTTTGGATCAATTACGTAATAATAGGTGCCTGATGGTAATAGATTCCCTTTAAATGTACCATTCCATTTTTTTGAATATCCTTCCTCAGTTCTAAATACAATTTGACCTTGAGTATTATATACCTCAACTATACATCCTGGGTATTGATCCAAATATTTTATATCCCATGTATCATTAATTCCATCTCCATTGGGTGTAAATGTGTTTGGTGGTTTAGGCATTTTTAAAACAGTTACTGCCATTTCATCATAGGCAGTACATCCACCTCTTCCAGTCACACTTAATTTGTATACCAAGTCTTGTTGAGGATAAATGATTGTTGGCTGTAAAATGTTAGCAGTATTCAAATAAGTGGAGGGGGTCCATTTATAAGTCATATTTGCTCCAATAGCATTTGCAATGATTTGCTTTTGTCCATCATCCAAAACAAAAAGATCTGGTCCGGCATTTACTTTAGGATATGGATGTATTGTCACTGTTTTATAGGCTGTGTCTGAAGGGCAACCTTCTGAGGTGATAACAGACAGGCTTACTTTATATGTTCCACTGTTAGAATGCTTATAAATCGGATCTTTGATTGTTTCAGTAACTCCATCATCAAAATTCCAAAACCATTGAGTTATTGGTCTTACAAATCCTTTACTGGTATCATAGAAGTTAATGGCAGTTCCGACACAAACTGAATCAAGACTTTTTATTCCTGCTTTAGGCTGTGGAAAAACATCTGTTAATATTTTCGTAAGTGAATCTTTACAACCTTGAAGACTGGTAGATACAAGTTTTACATTATAGTTTTGGTAATTTTTATAATAATGCAGTCCATCAATTGAAACGGAGGCACTTGGATCTAACAGATCACCAAAATTCCATAAATAAGTTAAGGAAGAACCATTTGAAATGGTTGTACGATTTGAAAACAGAGCTCTGCCCTCTGGCAAACAAACCTTTGGCAAATCGAAATTGATCGCAGGTAGTGGATTAATATTAACATTTTGAGAATTTGTAGTACTCGTACAACCATTGTTTGTCGAAACATTCAAGGTAATTGTAAATATTCCTGAAGGAGAAAATGTACGTGAGAATGTATTTCCATTCGTATAGTTTACCAATCCTGTGCCATCACCAAAATTCCAATTCCAATTTGTAATATATCCTGCTGAAGAAGTAGATGTATTCGTAATAATTATTGGATTCTTTTCACATTGAATTGGCGAAAAGGTAAAGTTAGCAACTGGTCTGGGCCAAACAGTTATATTTTGAGTTGAATTGATATTACATCCATTGGATGAAGTAAAAGAATACTTTATAGGGAATGTGCCAGCACCTGATACAGCAGGAGTAAACAATCCAGATGAAGATACTCCTGTTCCTGTATAATTTTCAATTCCTGGACTTATACCTGTAATGTCCGTAAAAGACGCTTGTGTGATCTGTCTTGGCGTAGCTTCTAAACAAATGCCTGGTATTGTTTGAAAATTAACCAGTGGACTTCCATTGAGAATGATGGTTCTTAAAGTATCATCAAAACAAACACCTCCAGAAAAAGCCCTTAGTCGGATTGTATAGGATTTAGAAGAAGGAGATTGAAAATTAGTATATAGATGTTTATAAATTTTATTTATGGTAGGGTTATCATCTAGCATAAAATTTGTTGGATCGTTGTCATAATCCCAATAAATTTCAAGTTTTGAAATTGATCCAAAATCAACAATTGAAAGATTTTTCAACGATACATCAACATTGCTGCAGAGCCCCGTTTCATTTTGAATTTCAAGTATTGCAACAGGGGTAGCGCCATTTACAGTCATGGTCTTGCTAATTATATTAGAACAGCCAGCTGCTGACAAAGCAGTAAGTGAAACTGTATAATTTGCTGCTGCAGAATATTTATGGGAGGTATTTTTACCTGACCCGGTATTAGGATTGGTAAATGTTGCATTAGGATCTCCAAAAGTCCATGAATATGTTTCACCTATTGTATTATCTGCAATTGAATATATAGATCCAAAAGGAGCAAACGCATCATTAAGACATACCTCTGGTAAAGTAAAATCTATCTGCGGTCTAGGATGAATTCTGAATACACGTGTTAAAGTATCACTTAAACAACCTTTGCTGTTTTCAACCATTAATTTAATCGTTTGATCTCCCCAAACCGTAAATGTTTTTGTTACCGAAGTGGATGCAGAAGTAACATTCTGAGATGTTGATCCGGTTCCTAAAGTCCAATTCCATCTGATAACAGTTCCGACACTTGCAGTTGCATTCTGATTAAAAACAACTTGTTTTGTTTCGCATAAAGGAGAAGAAAGGTTGAAATCTGCTATAGGCAAGGGATGAATGATAAAAGATTTAGTAACAGTATCACTAACACATCCATCCGATGTAAATCCATATAAAGTTGCGGTATGGGTAGCTGAAGTTGTATATGTCAACTTGGGATTTTGTAATATGGAGGTTGTTCCATTGCTAAACGACCAATTCCATTGATTCATGACCCTGCCCTTTGCATCCGTCTTATCTGTGAAACCAGATTGTTGCCTTAAGCAAAGTTCTGGGCTAAATGTAAAATCCACTTTTGGTTGAGCATATATGGTAGATAATACTTTCGTGGCTGAATCAGAACAACCTTGTGCTGATGTGACTATGAGTTTTACATTGAATGGACCTACATTATAATATTTATGACTTGGATTCAACTGATTCAAAACTATATCAGGATTTGAAGATGTTGCCTGAACATCACCAAATAACCATTTCCTTGAAAATCCTGCCTGTAATCCTTCAACAATAGTTGACTTATCAAAAAACTGACCGTTACCATCGGGTAAACAGATTTTTGGGAGATCGAAATTGACATTTGGTCTTGGGTTTATGTGATAAACCCTCACAAGTGTATCACTTAAACAACCTTTGCTGTTTTCAACCATTAATTTGATGGTTTGATCTCCCCAAACTGTAAATGTTTTTGTTACCGGAGTGGATGCAGAAGTGACATTTTGAGATGTTGCTCCAGTTCCTAAAGTCCAATTCCATCTAACTATGGATCCAACATTTGCAATTGCACTTTGTGAAAATGAAATCTGATTGGTTTCACAAATTGGATTTGAAATAGTAAAATCAGCAACAGGCAATGGATGTATTATCAGGCTTTTTGTAATTGTATCGCTTATACACCCATCAGCAGAATATCCAAATAAAGTTGCGTTGTATGTTGCTGCATTGGTAAAAGTAACTTGAGGATTTTGATTTGTTGATGTGGTTCCATTGCTAAACGACCAATTCCATTGATTCATGACCCTGCCCTTTGCATCCGTCTTATCTGTGAAACCAGATTGTTGCCTTAAGCAAAGTTCTGGGCTAAATGTAAAATCCACTTTTGGTTGTGCATATATGGTAGATAATACTTTCGTGGCTGAATCAGAACAACCTTGTGCTGATGTGACTATGAGTTTTACATTGAATGGACCAACATTATAGTATTTATGGACAGGCGATATCTGATTTAAAACAGTATCTGGATTACTGATAGTTGATTGAACATCTCCAAACATCCATTTACGAATAAATGTTGATTGACTTGCATCAGCAATGGTTGATTTATCTAAGAATTGACCTGTTCCATCTGGCAGACAAATTTTAGGTAATTCAAAATCAACTATAGGATTTGGATTAATAATTATGTTTTTCGTATTAACCAGGCTTTTACATCCATTTAATGTTTCAACTTGAAGGCTAACAGTAAAAGTACCTGTAGAATTGAAAGTATGCCCCAAAGAAAGTAAATTTTGTGTATTCATTCCATCACTTGACTGCCAAACTCTATTTGAAATAACGGCGCTACCTAATACTTTAGAATCATCGACCAAATGAATCACTTTAGAAACACAAAGACTATCCAATATTTTAAAATCAGCAACTGGAATACTGTCTAAAATAATTGTTTTTGAAACAGTGTCACTAACACATCCAATATCAGAAAAAGAATAATAACTAATATTATATGTTCCAGCAGATATATATTTATAATTAAAAACTTTAGAAGCTTTAAGATTGCCATCTCCCATATCCCAGGCAAATCCTGTTATTGGTCGTCCAGTATATGAACTGTTATCTGATAAGGATATTGAATCATTTATACATCGTGTAGAAGAAAAATTAAAATCCGCTTTGGGTCTTTCAAATACCTCCAGAGAAAAATCAATTGTTTGTTCACCACTACATCCATCTGTAGTAGGATTATTTACGACAACTTGAATTGTATAGGTTCCAATATTCCAATAAATGTAATTTCCAGGTAAAGAATAACGATATACTGTTTTACCATTTTTTACCCATGTAGAATCATATTTGGGATAATTTTCTTGCGGAATTGCAGGGTAATTTGGAACATTCCATTTTATGGATAATGGTTGATAAGGAAGGGTAATTGATATTTGAAATGGGGTGCCACGGCAAGTTGCAGGCATTTTTACAGTTGCAAGATTATTATTGGTAACCAATTCTTGATACTGATCTTTTACATTACAACCTGCATTATATCCATAACTTTCTGCTGAACCAAAGCCATATGCAATAGCATTAAAACCACTATCAGACTGAACAGTATGAGAACCTGACTTCATCCACAGCTGCATATAGTAATAATTATTATCGCCTGGATGTATTAAAACACTATCAATTGATATAGGTAATCCATCAATTGTTAATGTCTTAAAGCCACCTTTAGGTATGATAATATTCAGATAGTGATTAATGATTTTAGCATTCGGGGTTGAGTTAATTGTTACTTTTTCAATTGTCTGTTCAATAGGACTCAAATAAATCATTTCTGGATCACCATTTCCCCCAATTTTAGAATTACCACAAGAATTGGCAGTGGATACAAATTGAGCAACCATCATAGGTTCATCTGATTCGATGATGTCTGCTGTATTCCCAAAAAATTGATAATAAAAATTATTGATGATTCCAGTTAAAGGAATTCCATTTCTTTTTACAATGGCACCTGGTTTGCTTACCGCAACTCTGTAATAATTATAGGGCATATCCTTAGTAGGTGCAAGAAGATATTTTTTGCCCCATGCTGATGAAGGAAATGATTGCTGCATATAATTATCTGCACTTCCAGAACTATTTGTGCAGGTAATACTCAGCTTTCCTGAACCGGAAAAAACTGCTATTTTTTTACAAGCACTTGTTGCTGTAGCAACTGATCTGATTTTAGTTCCTGTCAAATCAGTACCAACATGTGTATTACCAGATGAACTTACTTTTCTTCCAAAAACATTATAAATCTCTCCTTTATTTAAATTTACCTTAATGGTGTCACCAGCATTGTTGTTAAACGAATTTGCAGATAGTATTATTTCTACATTGGTATCATCTTCTGTTGCAATTACATATGCAAAGCAATAGCCATTAACATCATTTGAAATTTGAGTAAAATTCAAAGAATAATATTCTCTTCCTAAAGTGGTTACTGGGAAAAGTAGACTGGCGCCGGAAATGGAACTATTATAAATATGGGCATACGCAATGATGGGAACGTCTGATGTAATATGAATACCTTTATTGTTTTTACCTTCATCGGTAATACGTGCATCCTGTGAACCCGTTTTGGGTATCAATGCTGAAGTAGTAACTTGATTTGCAATAACAGTATAAGTTCTAGTCCATCCAATAGCTGGTATATCAACTGTTACTGTAGCATTTTTATCAGATGTAAAATATAAAACCATGTCTTGTGCTCCGCCACCTGTATTGACAATACCACCAGTTCCATACATTGAACAGTGACTACCATAACCTACCCAAAATTCCTTTCCCTTATTTGAGAAATCTTGAGCACCTGCATAATGAATCAGGAGAACAGAAAAAAAGGCTAAAATCAGATGTCTCATTGCAGTTTGTGAAATTGGTCTATAAATATAACAAATGTGTAATATTAGACCTGTTAAAATGTAAGTGGTTTAGCCACAATTTCAAAGAATTTTATGCACACATGAAGGACCTTCATTCATTAACAAGTCAATACTGCTCATATTCGAGTGAAATCCTATTTTATCCTCAAAAACCTGAAAATATTGGATACCTGGATTCATTATTTTCATATAATTGGAAGGAGTAAATTGATCCGTTAAATCAAGTGTTATCTGATCATCTGCAAAAAAATCAGTGTCTTTAATGTCAATAGCAATCTTAAGTTTACTGCAAATCCAGTCCAGACAATTTAAATTCCAATCAAACAAAAATTTTTCTCTCTTTGAGTATATTGCTTCAAGTGATTCAAAATAATGTAATCCCCAAGCGGATTTACCGTATACTGAAAGAATAGTGCGGAGGTGATCACGCTGCCAATTTCCAGAATGATCAATTAAAACATCTTTGTATAACAAATTGACTTTTCTACCACCAACAACTGGAACAGATAAATGTATCAAGCCATTAGACCCAGGAATAATCATGCGATTTCTAAAAGTTGATCTCTGAAAAGGCAAATGTTGATTAAAACAAACCTCTTTTTCTGTATATAAAGCATGAATACAAGAAATACAAGGAAAGTATTGTAAGTCAATATATAACAACGTGAAAATTAATGAGATTATCTAAATGCAGGGATTATTTAGATGGCTTTTTACAACATTTTGGAAGTTTATTGTATGCATCTGTATCGGCCTTGATTTCTTCCGCATCATACCCTGTATTTGCAATGGCAGTTTTAATATTTTCTAGATTTGTTCTATCTACCAAATATGTAACTTTTGCAAACTTTTGTTTAAAATCAACGACTACATTGGTAACTCCCTCCTCATATTTTAAATAATCCTCAATAGTCTTTTTACATTTTTCACATTGAACTGTTGGGGTACTTATTTTAACAGTTACAGGCTTTTTTTGTTGTGCATTTACATTCAATAAGACAACTGAAAAGAACATTAAAAAAAGTATATGTTTCATAATTGAAATTTTAATTGAATTTACAGATTTCTTCCCCACTCTGCAGGGTTCTCACGCCAATTTAACAATGTATTTTGTTCAGATGTCGCAACAATTCCTTTTTCAATAGCCAGTTCTATCATCGTTTCATAGTTGGTGAGAGAAATAGTTGGAACATTGGCTTCTGCACATGCTTTTGAAGCTTGCTCAAAGCCATATGTAAATATGGATACCATTCCAATCACTTCCAAACCTGCATTTTTTGCAACTTCACATGATTGCAAACTACTTTTTCCAGTAGAAATCAGATCTTCAATCACTACTGTTTTCATTCCTGGCTCATAAAACCCTTCTATTTGATTCCCTAATCCATGATCTTTAGGCTTAGGTCGAACATAAATATAAGGGAGCTTAAGTTGATCTGCAGCCATTGCCCCCCATGCTATACCGGCAGTGGCTACGCCTGCTAATAACTCAGCATCTGGAAATTTTTCGAAAATCACATTACACATTTCACTTTTTACAAAGTCTCTCACATATGGAAACCCAAGTAACTTTCTGTTATCACAATAAATTGGACTTTTCCAACCAGACGCCCAAGTAAAAGGATTGTTGGGATTTAATTTAACTGCTTTAACTTGTAATAGTTTTTCAGCTATTGTTTTTTCATTAGTCATACTGCAAAAATGATATAAGTACTGAACATTCTAAAATAAATTTATGTACATATTAATACATGAGAATGACCACATAATAATGTTTGGTGATGATTCAACTGAACACATTTCAGATTCATTAAATATTGATAATCAATATATTAAACGTATTATATCAATAGATTATTTAGAAAAATTTGAAGAATACAAAAAGGATAAAATGTTGATTGAGGCAGCAGGTGGCTTGATTCTTAATAAACAGAATGAATTATTAATGATTTTTAGAAGAGGTTTCTGGGATATGCCGAAAGGTAAATTGGATGTTGGCGAATCATTGGATGAATGTGCCGTGAGGGAAGTCATGGAAGAAACTGGACTGACACATATCGTTTTGAAACAAAAACTTCAAACAACATATCACACATATCCTTTCCAAAATAAGATTGTATTAAAGCCATCCCATTGGTATTTAATGAAGTTCGAAGGATCTGAAAATCCTATTCCTCAAACAGAAGAGGATATTACAGAAATTAAATGGGTGAATAAATCAGAAGCCATTCAACTGCTGCCATTGATGTATGCTTCAATCAGGGAAATGGTTGTGAAATATTATCTCAACTGAATTGCACGAATATTGTAGAAGTAGATTTTATACTTTTTTTATTGAGTGCGCTACAACTTCAGGTAAGAAAAGAGAAGCATCTCCATTGTTTCTGATAATATCTCTTACAATGGTTGACGCTATGGATGTGTATTTGGGTTCACAAGTGAGAAAAAATGTTTCAATGGAAGGATCCAAAGTTCTGTTTGCATCAGCTATGGTCTTTTCATATTCAAAATCACTAACATACCGAATGCCTCTTAAAATATATTTTGCACCAATTTTTTTACAAAAATCAACAGTTAATCCATCATAGACTGCTGCACTAATCGTTTTTTCATTTTTAAAAATCTCTTGAATCCATTTCAATCTTTGTTCAGGACTGTACATGGGAGCTTTTCCTGCATTGATACCAACAGCTATAATAATCTTATCAAACAATGGCAATGCTCTCTTTATTACATCCACATGACCTAAAGTAATGGGGTCAAATGTTCCAGGAAATAAACAAATCTTTTCCATTAAATTGGTTTATGTGTTGGCATCTCTTCTACCAGATAACAAATAAAGTACTGCCATTCTAACAGCAACACCATTTTCCACTTGATCAAGTATGATGGATTGTCCGCTGTCAGCAACATCGCTATCTAATTCCACTCCTCTATTGATTGGTCCTGGATGCATGATCACGATATCTTTCTGAATACTTTCAAGTAAATTTTTCGTAATGCCATATGCCTGGTTGTATTCCCTAAGTGAAGAAAAAAGTACTTGATTTTGTCTTTCAAGTTGAATTCTCAGCACATTTGCAACATCACACCATTCTAGTGCTTCACGAATATTATAGGTAACATTAACTCCAAATGATTCTGTCAGGTATTTGGGTATAAGCGTTGGTGGACCAGCTATCGTTACTTCTGCACCCATTTTCAAGAGAAGATACATATTACTCATTGCAACCCTCGAATGCATAATATCTCCTATGATTGCCACTTTTTTACCTTTCAATCCTCCGAGTTTTTCGGAAATTGACAATGCATCTAATAAAGCCTGCGTTGGATGTTCATTGATTCCATCACCTGCATTCACAATAGCAGCTGGTATATGTTTTGCAAGAAAATGGGGGGCTCCGGTTGCACTGTGTCGCATAACAACCATATCTACTTTCATAGAAAGGATATTATTAACGGTATCTAACAATGTTTCACCTTTTGAGACAGATGAGCCACTGGCAGAAAAATTGATTGTGTCGGCACTTAACCTTTTTTCAGCCAATTCAAATGAGATACGAGTCCGGGTTGAGTTTTCGTAAAACAAATTTACAATAGTAACATCGCGAAGTGATGGAACTTTTTTAATTGGTCTTTGTAAAACGTCTTTAAATTGTTTTGCAGTATCTAAAATGAGTTGGATATCTCCAGAAGAGAGGTCTCTAATGCCAAGCAAATGTTTTGAGCTAAGGTGCATTAGTTTACGAAGTTATTGGTTAATAATAAAATCTTCAATTTTATTTAAATATATATTTTACTTAGATGCTGTCGTACAATACTACCTTTTTCTCATCACCCCAATAAACCTTCACCTTTTGTGTCACAATGGAATCTATTGATTTTCCTACATAATCTGGCTGAATCGGTAATTCTCTGTTGAATTTTCTATCTACCAAAATACATAATTCCACTTTTCCTGCCCTTCCATGATCCAAGAGCGCATCCATGGCTGCACGGATGGTTCTGCCAGTATACAATACATCATCAATGAGTATAACCTTCTTTTTCTCGATTGAAAAAGGGAGTTCAGTAATACTCGGTACCAATATTTGATTTCTGAAATCATCTCTGTAGAAAGTAATATCGAGCTTACCATAATTCAATTTGATTCCCGGATGCAATTCCTGAATATATTGAATGATGAAATCGCTTACAGCAATGCCTCTTGGCTGTATGCCAATGAAACATGTATCTGTAAAAGGGTAATGGTTTTCAATCAATTCATGGGTAAGCCTTTTCAGGGTTAACCTTAATTGATCCTCTTCCATGATTGTTTTAATTCCTGTCATTGTTATAAACTTCTACAAAACTATGGTTTTAGAACTATTCTGCCAGCATAAATGGATATCTATAATCAGTTGGAGGGTTAAATGTTTCCTTTACGGTTCTAGCACTTAACCATCTGTAGAGATTAATAATGGATCCAGCTTTATCATTGGTTCCAGAAGCTCTTGCGCCACCAAATGGTTGTTGTCCTACTACCGCTCCAGTTGGCTTATCATTTATATAGAAATTTCCAGCTGCATTTCGAAGCTTAGTGGTAGCTAAATCAATAGATGCTCTATCCTGTGAAATGATAGACCCTGTGAGTGCATAAGGTGATGTTTCGTCCAATAGTGTAAGGGTTTCTTCAAACTTTTTTTCTGGATATATATAAATTGTCAAAACCGGACCAAAAATCTCTTCGCACATTGTCACAAATTTGGGATCTGAAGTTTCAATCACTGTTGGCTCAACAAAGAACCCTTTGGTTTTATCACAATTACCCCCAACAATTACATTGGCTTTTGATGAACGTTTTGCTTTATCTATGAAAGATTTGATATTGTTGAATGATTTTTCATCTATGACTGCAGTGATGAAATTTGAGAAATCTTCTACAGAGCCCATTTTAAAGCTTTTTACTCCAGCAATAAGCTTTCTTTTTACCTGTGCTGCCAGATTAGAGGGGATATATGCCCTGGATGCAGCAGAACATTTTTGCCCCTGGAATTCAAAAGCTCCTCTTAACAAAGCGGTTGCTACAACTTCAGGATCCGCAGAACGATGTACCATTACAAAATCCTTCCCTCCAGTTTCACCTACAATTCTAGGATAACTTTTATAAGAACTTATATTTTCACCTATAGACTTCCACATTTGATTGAATACACCTGTTGATCCTGTAAAATGTACACCCGCAAAATCTCTATGAGAAAAGCAAATACTGCCTATAGTTGGACCGTCAACATAAATCAAATTTATAACTCCATCTGGCAGACCTGCTTCTTTCATGATGCGCATGAACATCTGGGCTGAATATATTTGTGTATTTGCAGGTTTCCAAACAACTGTATTTCCGCACAAAGCTGCTGATGCAGGTAAATTCCCTCCTATTGCTGTGAAGTTGAAAGGTGTGATTGCCAGAACAAATCCCTCCAATGGTCGATATTCTAGTCTATTGTGCATTCCAGGACCACTTATAGGCTGTTGCAGATAGATTTCAGAAAGGAAGTGAACATTGAATCTTAAGAAATCAATGAGCTCACAAGCACTATCAATTTCAGCCTGAAATACTGTTTTACTTTGTCCCAACATTGTAGTACCATTCATATATGGCCTGTACTTGGTTGCTATAAGATCTGCTGCCCTGAGAAATATTGCCGCCCTGCTTTCCCATGGCATTGCTTCCCAATCAGACTTAGCTGCCAAAGCTGCATCAATCGCTTGTTTTACATGTTTGGCTTCACCAGCATGAAAATAACCCAGAATATGCTTTCTTTCATGTGGCGGCCTTATAGCTACTTTATTGTTGGTTCTAACTTCTTTTGAACCTATATACATAGGAACATCTACTTGTGTGGATTTCAACTCAGTAAGTACTTCTTTCAGCCTCAATTTTTCAACAGAATTGGGTGCATATGAAAGAATGGGTTCATTTACCGGTATTGGCATACTGTAATGTCCTGTGTTCATATAATTTATTTTTAACTTATGGTTCTACTTCTTTTTCCATCATTAAATAAGCCTTTATAAATCCATCAAGATCACCGTCCATCACAGGTTGCACATTTCCAACTTCATAATCTGTCCGATGATCTTTGATCATTTTATATGGATGAAAAACATAACTTCTGATCTGACTTCCCCACTCTATTTTTTTCTTGGATGCATTGTTTGCATTTTTCAATTCCTCACGTTTTCTCAGTTCTTCCTCATATAATTTACTTTTCAACATTTTTAGGGCTTTTTCACGGTTTTCACCCTGTGTTCTGGCTTGTTGACATTCAACTATGATACCACTTGGAATATGCTTAAGTCGTACCGCTGTTTCAACCTTATTTACATTCTGTCCACCCTTTCCTCCTGATCTGTAGAATTCCCAATCCAAATCAGCCGGACTGATCTCAATTTCTATAGAATCATCGACCAAAGGATATACATAAACAGAGGCAAAAGAAGTATGTCTTCGTGCATTGCTATCAAATGGAGAAATTCTTACCAATCGATGAACGCCATTTTCAGCTTTTAAAAATCCATATGCAAAAGGTCCTTCAAATTGCAATACTGCACTTTTGATGCCTGCACCATCCCCATCTTGCCAATCCAATTCTGTGACAGTCCAACCCTGTTTTTCGCCATACATGCGATACATTCGAACGAGCATCTGAGCCCAATCCTGACTTTCAGTACCTCCTGCTCCACTATTAACCTGTAATACAGCTGGTAGCTCATCCTCAGGTTGATTCAATGTACTCTTAAATTCAGCTTCATCAAGTGAATTCAAAGCTTTATTGTAAGAAGCCTTGGTTTCATCCTCGGTACATTCTCCTTCTTTCCAAAATTCAAATAATACAGTGAAATCCTCTACAGATGCTTCTGTAAGATTAAATAAGTTCAGCCAATATTCATTGAGCTTGATGGTTTTGAGAATTTCTGTAGCACGTTTGTTGTCATCCCAGAAACCAGGTGAGAGCGACTTTTGTTTGTCCTCATTTATTTTATATTCTCTATTAGCGACGTCAAAGAAACCTCCTCAAGACAGAAAGGCGGTCTCTCATATTCTTTATTTGTTCAATTGTCATAATAGTGCAAATTTAAACCAAATAAATCAATCAAAATTCAAAATAATTCATCTTGTCAAAACCAAGCTGACTTACTTTTGTTATGAGAGAATGGTTCAACTATATAACTTTCTATTTTCATGGCAATTATTTCCCGAAAAAGGTATTTACAATTTGGGAGAACGTCCTTTGTCGGGTACTTATAAAATATCATATCTTGAATCATTGGATAAAATAAGAATTGAAATGAATTGGGTTCATCTCAATGGACAAGCTTATTCTTCCTCATTCAATATACAATCAAATGGACACACCCATGCACTTGAAAACAATGAAATGGCTGATGCAGCCTCTTTAACCACCATTGATGGGAAAAGATTTGATGTGGTTTTGATAAAAGAAAATGAAGTTTTTTTGACTGTAGTACATGAAATTATGCCCAATGGATATATGCGGATATCTGAAACGGGCAAAATGAATACCGGCGAAACCTATACCAATCAAACGTTTTATCATAAACAAATGAGTGTTCTGCCTTATGCGGCTTCCGTTTCAGGGGCAGTAATCAGGCCTACAGAGGAAGGCGTGATCAAGCATAAAGCCATCACTGCCATGGAAGAACAAACCAATATTCAATTGCAACAAATCAGACAACAGGTTGAGTTATTGGCAATACAAGCTCAGGAAATACAAAGCAGAAAAGAATTGTCAATGAAAATCTATGATGCAAAACTTTCATTCACTCCAGTAATTGGTCAGAATTACTATTTATATGAAAAGAAAGATGGTACAAATACCATTTCACTGATAGGGCCAAAAGAATGGGGATTAAGTTCTCCTTTTAAATCTTGTTTGGCCTCGGTAAAAATGCTATCAGATCATACTTGGATAGAGGTAAAATAAAAAAAGGATCCCATATGGGATCCTTTCTATTTTAAAGTATAATCTTATTTAACTTCTTCAAATTCAGCATCCGTTACATTATCGGCACCTTGTGTAGAAGCTTGTTCAGCTTGACCTTCAGGTTGTCCACCTGGTTGATTGGTGGCATTATACATATCCTGACTTGCAGCAGTCCAAGCGGTGTTAAGTTCATTTGTTGCAGTTTCAATGGCTGTCAGATCCTGTAATTTATGAGCCTCTTTCAGTTTTTCTACTGCAGATTCAATAACAGATTTTTTTTCAGCTGGAATCTTTTCACCAAATTCCTTTAATTGTTTTTCTGTTTGGAAAATCATTCCATCAGCTGCATTCAATTTTTCAATTCTCTCCCGGGCCTCTTTATCTGTAGATTCGTTGGCTTTTGCTTCAGCCTTCATTTTCTCAATTTCTTCTTTTGTAAGTCCGCTGCCGGCTTCAATTCTTATTTTTTGCTCTTTACCTGTGCCCTTGTCTTTTGCACTTACATTGAGAATACCATTGGCATCAATATCGAAAGTAACTTCGATTTGAGGAACACCTCTTGGTGCTGGTGGAATATTATCCAAATTAAAAATGCCCAATGTTTTATTTTGATTTGCCATTGGTCTTTCTCCTTGTAATACATGGATTTGTACACCAGGTTGGTTATCAGAAGCAGTTGAGAATGATTCAGACTTTTTAGTAGGGATGGTAGTATTGGATGGAATAAGCGCTGTCATTACACCGCCCAAAGTTTCAATACCCAAGCTTAATGGAGTAACATCCAATAACAAAACATCTTTTACTTCACCAGTAAGAACCGCACCCTGAACACCTGCGCCGATAGCAACAGCCTCATCAGGATTTACACTTTTGTTGGGTTTTTTACCAAAGAATTTTTCTACAATTTCTTGTACTTTAGGAATTCTGGTTGAACCACCAACCAAGATCACTTCATCAATTTCAGATACTTTCATTCCAGCATCTTTAAGTGCTTGTTCACAAGGTCTCAAACAACGTTCAAAAAGACTATCTGCAACTTGTTCAAATTTTGCACGTGAAAGCTTTTTGACAAGGTGTTTAGGAACACCATCAATAGCGGTAATATAAGGAAGGTTGATTTCCGTTTCAGAAGATGATGAAAGTTCAATTTTTGCTTTTTCAGAAGCTTCCTTCAAACGTTGAAGGGCCATTGGATCTTTTCTAAGATCTACATTTTCTTCAGTTTTGAATTCATCTGCCAACCAGTCCATAATCACTTTATCAAAATCATCACCACCTAAATGTGTATCACCATTGGTAGACTTTACCTCAAAAACACCATCTCCTAATTCAAGAACAGACACATCGAAAGTTCCACCACCAAGGTCAAAAACTGCAATTTTGCTGTCTTCATGCTTTTTATCAAGTCCATAAGCCAATGCAGCTGCTGTAGGTTCGTTGATAATACGACGAACATTTAAACCTGCAATTTCACCTGCTTCTTTTGTGGCTTGTCTTTGTGCATCGTTAAAATATGCAGGAACAGTCACTACTGCCTCATGCACTTCCTGACCAAGATAATCTTCTGCAATTTTCTTCATTTTCTGAAGAACCATTGCGCTTATTTCTTGTGGAGTATATAAACGACCATCGATATCTATCCTAACAGTATTGTTGTCGCCTTTCGCAACATTGTAACTCCAGTGCTTTATCTCTTCAGTTACTTCATCAAAGCGACGCCCCATGAATCTTTTGACACTCGAAATGGTATTAATAGGATTGGTGATTGCCTGACGTTTTGCAGGATCTCCTACCTTTCGTTCACCATTTTTTAAGAAGGCAACAACACTGGGGGTTGTTCTTCTACCCTCATCATTTGCAATAACAACTGGTTCATTGCCTTCCATAACCGAAACACAGCTATTGGTTGTACCCAAATCAATTCCAATAATCTTTGCCATAAGTTGAATTTTAGATATCCTACACAAGCAATAGATATGCCGCCTTGTTTTTCAGGAAAACTTGTCAGTTTTAAGACTTTTGAATGACAAACAGTTTGTAATATCTTAAAAAAACGAACAAATTGACATGAAAGCGCTAACTAATATTGGAATTCAAATGCTGAATAATCTGCTGAGCATGAATACGAGAATTTTCAATAAACCATTTATTGGTTTTTAAACCACCACATATAACACCAGCGAGATAAACACCTGGGATGTTTGTTTCCATTGTATCTGGGTTATGAATGGGAGTTGTATACTCATCGGTTCCTAATTTTATTCCCAAAGAAGTTAACAGTGAAAAATCAGGTAAATATCCGGTCATGGCAAGCACATAATCATTTTTTATTGTGATGACTCCCTCATTGGTCTGCAAATCAACCTCATTTTCTCTTATTTCTTTCAAGGTTGAATTAAAATATGCTTTGATAGAACCTTCTTCAATTCTGTTTTCAATATCAGGCTTGATCCAATATTTAAGAGAGTCCCGTAATGATGAATCCCTCACAACCATAGTAACCTGGGCACCTTTTCTCCATGTTTCCATGGCAACATCTGCTGCAGAATTTGCTGCCCCTACAACAACAATCTGTTGTTTGAAATATATGTGAGGCTCACGGTAATAGTGATGAACTTTAGGCAGAGATTCTCCAGAAATGTTCAATAAATTCGGAATATCATAGAAACCGGTTGATATGATCAGATTTTCTGCTGAATAAACTTGTTTTTGGGTTTTTATATGAAACGATCCCTTTTGACCAGAAATATTTTCTGACTTTTCATACAATCTGATATCCAATTTCCAATGTAATGCAACCCTCCTATAATATTCTAATGCTTCTGGTCTTGTAGGTTTGGGATTATGAGAAACAAATGGAACATCGCCTATTTCTAATTTATCTGAAGTTGAAAAAAAGGTCATGTTGGA
Source organism: Chitinophagaceae bacterium (assembly GCA_947447005.1). Classification (GTDB taxonomy): domain Bacteria; phylum Bacteroidota; class Bacteroidia; order Chitinophagales; family Chitinophagaceae; genus Pollutibacter. The sequence continues at coordinate 4,349 of CANFHO010000002.1, read as the reverse complement.
TGGGTAATTATATATGGAATTAACCAGACATCCTTTCTCAATGATAATGTAACTTTTACCTGATTTAATACATTCGATACCACATGCCATTCCAATGGGTCCACCTCCAATAATAACTACATCAACCTGCTCAGATTTCATGTTTAGGTATATTGTTTATCAGTTTGTACTTTGAAACTGAATTTCTTTTGTGAAAAATAACTGAAACCAACCACAATGAAAGTGGTTACAATTTTTGCAACAGTTGGATACATATGAGCCTTTTCAACAAAGATTTTTAAAAACACGTAATTCAGAAAGAGACTAACAGAAACTGTTATAAAGTATCTAAAAAGTTGTACTCGTCCTTTTAATGCAGATTCCTTAAATACAATGTAACGCATCAGAAAAAAACCTGTAGGAAAACTGATCAAAAATGCCATTAAAAAAGCAGCAATATGCGAACTAACTTCCATAAATGGAAGTTGAAGGGCTTGCTTGTGTAATATAAAATTGTAATTAATAAAAAACAGCAGTATGTCGAAAACGGTATTTGCTCCTCCACAGGCAGCATAGCGAAAAGTAGTCTTGTCAAAAATTTTACTAAAAAATGGATAGATCCAATTTAATAAAGTCTCAATGATATTTTTCAATTGTTCCATTTTTTATCAGAAAGTGAAATAATATGTTGCATGTTTTTTTGAAAATACTCCCCCAATATTTTGATGAACAGATAACATTTTGTCATTAAAATCACCAACCCAGGAAAGTTCCAATTCCTTATAGTGCGGCAAATGCCTGGTATATTCCTGCATTTTCCAAAACATGGCAGATTCTAAACCATGGTTCCTATATTTTTCTTTGGTTCCCATAATGATGGCCCGCATTCGGGTATGTTTCACAGTAAGCTTATTCCAAACAAATTTTAGTTTTCCCAGTAAATTGAGCTTTCCATCCAATCCTTTAATCAATTCATTTGTATCAGGAAGTAATAATGTGAAAGCAGCAGGATCACCATTTACATAGGCAAACCAAATGAGTTTAGGATCCATCACTGGTTTAATCTTTACAATTGTTTCCCGGATTGTTTCCTCAGTTACAGTAGTGAAATTTTCAAAATCCTTCCATGCATCATTGTATATTTCCTTAAAATCATTTGCATACTGATCTATTTTATCTTTTTCAATATGTCTGAATTCATTGCCTTTCCGATTTGTAACCCACTCAGCAATTCTGGCAACTTTATCAGGTAACCCTTTACGAATATCCATTGAATTGGAAATCTGTTCATATTTTATCTTAAAGCCATATGTTTCAAATAGATTTTTATAATAAGGAGGATTATAATTCATTCCATAAAATGGTGGTTTGAATCCTTCAATCAGAAGTCCCCACCACATATCGTTTTCACCAAAATTGATTTGTCCATACATCGCCTGCATATCATTTTGCTGAAGCCATTCTTTGGCTTTATCAAACAATGCTGTTGCTACCTCTTGATTGTCTATACACTCAAAAAAACCACACCCACCAGTAGGCACTTGTTCCTTATTGGCTTTTTTGAAATTAATAAATGCAGCAATTCTTCCAACTGTTGATCCATGATCATCAACAAGAATCCATCTGATGCTTTTGCCAAAATTGAAAAAATTGTTTCTTTTTGGATCAAAAACGGATTCTATATCATTTTCAAGGGGACAAACCCAATTGGGATCGTTTTTGTAAATCTCAAATGGAAGCCTGAAAAAAGCTTTTTGCGTTGCTTTGTTTGTTACTTCAATAAAATGCATAGATGACAATTCTAATACAAATTTACCGAATACCGAGCATAAAATACAGGGAATCGTACCTTTGTTATAATATTTGAAATTATGTTGATAGGACTTATTAAAGAAAAAGTTGCAATAGCTTTGAAAGATTTATATGGTGAGGATTTTGACCCAAAAGAATTTCCAGTCAGTCCTACAAAACCTGAATTCACTGGTAATTACACCATTGTTCTATTTTCTCTTATAAAATCCTTGAAAACAAGTCCTGATAAGTTGGGAAAGGAACTTGGTGAGAAACTTATACAAAACAATACCCAATTTTTTTCTGAATATAACATCATTAAGGGATTTTTGAACCTTACCATTCATAGCGAATATTTTATTTCGTTGTTGAATACTCATTTTGATGATAAGTTTTTTGGGAAAACTCCTATGACATCAAAAAGGATTATGGTTGAATATTCTTCACCTAATACCAATAAACCATTGCATTTAGGACATCTCAGAAATAATTTTCTTGGATGGAGTATTTCAGAAATTTTGAAAGCCAATGGCTATAATGTAGTAAAATCATGCATTGTCAATGACAGGGGAATTCATATTTGCAAAAGTATGATTGCCTGGATGAGGTTCAGCAATGGTGCAACCCCAGAATCTACGGGCATGAAGGGGGATCATTTTGTAGGAGACTTTTATGTAAAATTCAATGATGCCTATAAAGCAGAAGTGGAAGAGCTGGTTGGGAAAGGGATGGAAAAAGGAATGGCAGAGAAAGAAGCGCCAATTATGAAAGAAACCCAACAGATGCTGTTGGATTGGGAAAAAGGGGATGAAAAGGTTTTGGAACTATGGAGAAGAATGAATCAGTGGGTCTATGCTGGATTTGATGTGACTTACAAAAGAATTGGGTCTGATTTTGCAAAAACTTACTATGAAAGTGAAACCTATCTTCTTGGAAAAGATACAGTAGAATTTGGATTGAGCAAGAATGTATTTTACAAAAAGGATGATGGAAGTGTTTGGATTGATTTAACAGCTGATGGGTTAGATGAGAAACTGGTTTTGAGAAAAGATGGAACTTCAGTTTATATAACTCAAGATATCGGATTGGCTCAAAAAAAATATGATGATTTCAATATAGATCAGAGTATTTATGTGGTAGGTGATGAACAAAACTATCACATGAAAGTATTGAAGTTAATCTGTAAAAAAATAGGCTTGCCATACGCTGATGGTATTCATCATTTATCATATGGTATGGTTGAATTGCCAACAGGCAAAATGAAAAGCAGAGAGGGTACTGTAGTTGATGCAGATGATCTAATTGATGAAATGATTTCTATCGCAAAAGAACATACTTTGAATCTTGGAAAAGTCAATGATTTTAACCCTGATGAACTGGATGAACTTTATGACACGATAGGTATTGGTGCATTGAAATTTTTCCTTCTAAGAGTTGATCCTAAAAAGAAAATGATCTTCAACCCTGAAGAATCAATTGATTTTCATGGCTTCACTGGTCCTTTTATTCAATATACACACGCCAGAATCAAGTCTATTCTGAGAAAGAATGAGATTGACAAAGCTGAACTTTCAATGAAAACTTCCTTCATGCCTATTGAAAAGGAGTTGCTTATTTTATTGGAACAGTATAAACATATTCTGCAACAAGCTGCTCAGGAAATGGATCCCTCATGCATAGGTACTTATCTTTTTCAGCTTGCTCAGACTTTCAACTCTTTTTACGCAGCACATTCCATTTCCAATGCAGAATCTGATGAAAAGAAACAATTGCGACTAAAAATTTCATCTTTAACATCCATTGTATTATCATCCGGTATGCAATTACTTGGAATAAAAGTGCCTGAGAAAATGTGATAAACACATCATCTCAGGCAAATCCATTCCATATATTTTTAATTCTATTAACCTCCGATCGGGAACCCTTTTGTGGATCGAAATTGTTTTAAAGATGGGTCCATTTCAATGGCTTTATTACAAAGTGTTGCACCTTTGTTCTTATCTCCCATTTTATTGTAACACATTCCAATCATATATAAAGCTCTTGCGTTTTCCTTGTCCAAATAAAGAACTTTATCCCATTGTGTCATTGCTTCTAGATAGTTGCCAAGTTTATAATAATTATCAGCAATATTATTCAACAAGTCAATATCACCAGGTCTCTTTTCCAACAACTTTTTCAGCATTTCCATTCCTTTGTCGGTCATACCTGCAGCTAAGTAAGAGTTGGATAGGTTTTCAACAAAATCATTGTCTACTTTAATTCCTTTTGAAATAGCTTGTTCATAATATTTAACTGCTGATTTTTCATCATTCATTGCGGAACATGCCATTGCTAATTCATTGTATAATCTTGCATTGGTTGAATCTAGTAAAACAGCTTCCTGATAATATCTTACTGCTGCTTTAAAATTACTCATCTCAACCAGGCTCCTTGCAAACATGGTAGGAATTTCAACATTTTTTGGCTCTTCCTGATAAGCTTTGTCTAAATACAAAAATGACTTACCAAAGTCTTCTTTTTCGTAGAAGCTTTTTCCAATGATAAAATTCATTCTTTGACCTGAATTCAGTGATAGT
>CANFHO010000001.1 GCA_947447005.1 Chitinophagaceae bacterium | reverse complement strand
TTGCTTGAACCGGGTTCCACCAATGAATTCATCAAATCACTGGTATTAAGGTATACGGAGGAATATCCGGAAATGACTCGTGGAGTAAGGGGTTGAGGAAGTTCAGACAGTTGAGTTCTTTTATAGAGAAATTTTCTAAACTTCCTAAACCTTCTAAACCATCTCAACTCAGCATCTACCTCTCCTCCACCGTAGCCCCGATTCCACGGTCAACGATGGCTTCACACATGGTTTTGAGGGTTTCGTAAGAGCCCTTTTTAACATCGGCCTTGCCCTTGTAATGGATGAGGAGGGCACATTGCTCAGCCTGCTCTGGCTCGTGGTTACAAACCTCAATGAGCGTTTTGATGACCCAGTCGAATGTATTCACATCATCATTCCAAACAATGAGTCTATACCCGTCAGCGTCTAGCACTTCGGTATCATCATCAATAGATTCCTTATGTATTGGATTGTTCAATGGCATGATGCGATAAAATTTTAAGTGTGGATCGTACTGGGCTCGAACCAGTGACCCCTACTCTGTCAAAGTAGTGCTCTAAACCAACTGAGCTAACGATCCAGGGATGCAAATGTATTGATTAAAACAAAATCATTGTTCAAGTTCAACTCATCTGATTGAATATTTTTGATTATTTTTAAAAGTACATAAACACATGTTTAACATCAAATGAAAACATGCGTTTATTTTTAATATGAAGGTTGAAATAACATGCTAAGAAGAAAACTGACCTGGGTTGCATTGATTTTGATGATTTTTCTGTTGGGCTCATTCATGAATATTGAATTAACTGTCCAAAACACACATTCAAGTGTATGGATATGGAAATTATTGGGCCGACTTCACCCACTAGTAGTACACTTCCCCATTGTTTTGCTTCTATTTGCTGCCATTTTTGAATTGCTTGGTATCAAAAAAGCCGATTCACCTTTTCGACACACCATTCATATTCTATTAGCAACTGGAGCAATTTCAGCCATCATTTCTGCATTTTTGGGATATATACTCTCAAAAGATGGAGAATACGGTGCAGATATCTTGAAAATTCATTTATGGACCGGTTTTGCTACGGCAGGTATTGGTGCAGCATCTTGGTTACTCCATTGGATGGCATTCCAAACAAAACAAGAATCATTCATTCTTCCCTATAGATTGACGTTGCTGCTTCTTCCAATCTCTATTATTATCACCGGACATTATGGAGCAACCCTCACGCATGGAAAAGATTATCTGTCATCAGCATTTGACTTAGATAAAACATCCGATCCCATCAAGCCTTTATCGTTTGACGTAACAAACGCTAAAAACGATACAACCAAATTAACGACTACACAAGAAGTTGAGTTGAATGTGCAAGTTCGTACGATTTTGGCGCATAACTGTTACAAATGTCATGGACCTGAAAAAGTCAAAGGTGATTTGCGATTGGATCATATTGATCTGATCATGAAAGGTGGCGAACATGGACCTGTAGTGGTTCCTGGGAATGCTGAAGAAAGTGAACTTTACAAAAGAATTATCCTGCCAGCTGGTCATGAAGACATCATGCCTGCAAAAGGAAAAAGGCTTTCAGAACAGGAAATAAAGATCATTGCCTTTTGGATCAACAAAGGTGCAGTATGGCCAAGAAAAGGACAGGCAGAAAATGTGTTCAGGGTTGCGAGTATAGTACCAAGAAATCCAGAACTTCCTTCTGCACCAACCTCATTTGTAAACCCCATTGACAAATGGACCAACAAATATTTAACAGAAAAAAAGATCATTTGGCCTAAACAAGCGGATGATAGAACTTTTATCAGAAGGGTTTATCTGGATATCATAGGCTTGCTTCCTACTCCAAATGAAATTGAAGCATTCATCTCTGATAAATCCCCCACAAAAAGAGATGATCTAATTAAAAAGTTATTGGATCGAAACGACGATTATGCAACACATTGGCTGAGCTTCTGGAATGACCTGCTAAGAAATGATTATACAGGAACCGGATATATCACCGGAGGAAGATATAATATCACCAACTGGCTTTATACATCCATCAAAACAAATAAGCCATATACAGAATTTGTGAGACAGCTGATCAATCCTACCAAAGAATCAAAGGGATTCATAGAAGGAATCAAATGGCGCGGTGAAATCAATGCAAGTCAACGTACTGAAATGCAGGCAGCACAAAATGTTGCGCAAGTATTTTTAGGCCTCAACTTAAAGTGTGCTTCTTGCCATAATAGTTTTATCAGTGATTGGAAATTGAAAGATGCCTATGCCTTTGCAAATATTTTTGCTGATAGTTCACTTGAAATCAATCGCTGCGATAAGCCAACAGGCCAGTTTACCAGGCCTGCCATGCTTTGGAAAAACCTTGGTACCATAGACAGTGCTGCAACCAAAAAAGTGAAGCTGGAGCAATTGTCGTCTATCATGATCAAACCGGAAAATGGAAGATTGTATAGAACGCTTGTTAACCGAATTTGGAAACAAATGCTGGGTAGAGGGTTGGTGGAACCGGTAGATCAAATGGATAATCAACCATGGAGTCAGGATCTGTTGGATTGGCTATCTTATGACTTTCAGAAAAACGGATCTGACCTTAAAAGGCTGATTTATTTAATTGCCAGTTCCAAAACTTATCAATCAGTTTCTGTTGGAATGAAAGAACCGAACGACATATTTCAACAAGATTATACATTCAAAGGGATACTGAGAAAAAGAATTTCAGCAGAACAGTTTGCGGATATTGCTGGCGCGATTATAGACCCTATTTTTTCTGATTCCATCATGAAATACAAGCCTACATTTGATGCAGGATTTATACCCTATGGCGGGTTTTATGCAAGAGCAGCATTTGTTGCAAACAATCCATTGCTTATATCCATGGGAAGACCCAACAGAGAAAATGTAGCAACCAGTCGCGAAACACAGGCAACCTTGTTACAAGCATTGGAATTAACCAATGGAAGCACTTTCAATTCCATGTTGAAAAGAGGTGCATTGAAATGGAAATTAAAATATATACAATCAGAATTGATCATTCAACAGTTATATAATAGTGCGCTGGGAAGAGCTCCTTCTCAAAAAGAAAAAGAGATTGCCAAAAGAATGTTGGGTGAAATACCAAATGAAGATTCCATACAAGACCTGTTTTGGGCAGTGATGTTACTACCTGAAATGCAAATCGTATATTAAAATAGGTTAATGAATTGCCATGAGTAAAATGTCTGACAGAAGAAAATTTTTAAAGACCACCAGTGCAGCAACCATTGCTGCATTAGGGGCATCATTGCCACTAGCCGGCTTTTTCAATTCACCTTTCAATAAGAGTAACATCAATTCATCTGCCGATACCGTTATTCTTCTTTGGATGGCAGGAGGAATGGCCCATACAGAAACATTCGATCCTAAAAAATTCACCCCATATTCACCTGGTCTAAAATCCAATGATGTTTTGAGTACATTCAACCGTGTTCCAACGGTGTTGGATGATATATATTTTTCCGAAGGACTAGAATCCATTGGCAGTATCATGGATAAGGGTACCTTGATTCGCTCATATGTTTCAGCGGATATGGGACATATACTTCACTCCAGGCATCAATATCATTGGCATACGTGTTACAGACCACCACAATCTGTTTCAGCACCGCACATGGGGTCCTGGATTGCGAAAGAACTTGGTCCTAAAAATCCGGTGATCCCTGCTTTTATTGATATCGGTCAAAGGTTCACCCTAGGTGAAAGTGAAGAGCTGAAGGCATTTCACACGGCAGGGTTTTTAGGCAATGAATTTGGTCCTTTCATGATTCCGGATCCTACTGCTGGCCTGGATTCAGTAAGGCCTCCAGTGGGAATGAATGAAATGAGATTCGAAAAAAGGAATCAATTGTACAAAGAATTGATGGATAAGGGAGTCATGGGAGAATATGGGTCTGATTACCATAAGGAATCCATGAAAAGGTCCATGGAACAGGCTTATATGCTATTGAAATCGCCAGAAGCTGCAGCATTTGACCTTAACAAGGAACCCAAGGAGAGTTATGACATTTACAATACTGGAAAATTTGGATTAGGTTGCCTGATGGCTAAACGACTCACGCAACAAGGGGCCAGATTTATAACGGTAACTACAGAATATGAACCATTTAAAAACTGGGATACGCATGAAAATGGGCATACGCGACTAACTGATATGAAAAAACAAATCGATGCGCCTATTGCTCAATTGATCAAAGACCTTGAAAAATCAGGGCATTTAGACAGAACATTGATTGTATTGGCAACTGAGTTTAGCAGGGATATGATGGTAGAAGGCAGACCGGAACTAAAAGTGCTGGAACAGGTAAAGCAGCCTGATATAATCAATGATATCAAATTTTATGGAATGCACAGACATTTCACTGATGGCGTTTCGATGTTGATGTTTGGAGGGGGCATTAAAAAGGGTTCAGTATATGGTAAAACAGCAGATGAGCGACCATGCAAAACCATTGAAAATCCGATAGTAATTGACCAGGTTCATCAATCTATTTATCATGCGCTTGGCATTCATCCAGAAACAAAATATATCATTGAAGAAAGACCATTCTATACAACACCAGATGGCAAAGGTAAAGCGGTGATGGAGTTATTTCAAAAATCATAATGGTATTTGAAAAATATTTTTTCACTTTAAAAAATGGAATGTATATTTGCACCCCAATCAAACGGGAAAGCAACAAAAAGGGAGTTTAGCTCAGCTGGTTTAGAGCATCTGCCTTACAAGCAGAGGGTCGGCGGTTCGATCCCGTCAACTCCCACAAAAGGTCACTGAAAAGTGGCCTTTTTTTATGGCCTTTTTGAAGAGATTTTTGGCTTGCAATTATTCATCTACTCTATATTTATCATCCGTCGGCTAAAGCCGACGGCAACATCCTGCCTGCCGGCAGGCAGGTTTCAAGCCGCCTGAAGGCGGCTCATAAGAAACCCCGAAGGGGCTTGAAAATGTTACCGTTGCCTTCAGGCAACGGAACAAGAATCATTCAATGTATTGGAACAATTCAATTATCTCTTCATTTACTTCAGATTTAACAAGCTGTTTAATCGTCTGTGAAAGAATTTAGGTTTCAAGTCACCTGAAGGCGGCTCATAAGAAGCCCCGAAGGAAATTGACACTTGGCTTCCGAAGGAAGGGTGTTTCCATTACCATGAGGCAACGGAACAAGAGTAAAATTCTTTCGAGCGAAAAATCAACAAACTTATTTTATTAAGTTGCCTGAAAGCAATGGGATTAAAATCCTTTTTTTGGGGCGAGCAAAAGTATAACCTATTCCAGACTACAGTACTTCTGAAAAAGTCAATGAAATCAAAAGCAAGATTGATTATGTTGATCATTAGGGGAACTTGGTGATGAAAGTGGAGAAGTAATCCTGAATAGGTTTAATGTCGGTAAATTCCTCTTCGATTTTTCCCGTTGACGTAGCTCTCACTAACAAAACGGTATTACCCTTTTGAACTTCATCTTGCATGTATTGAAATAAATATGCAGCAGTGAAATTGTGCCCTTTTCTTTGTAAATCTTCAATCAATGAAATGTCTACGTGAATTTTGTTCATGATGATAAAATGTTTTGAAAATTGGTTCTAAGGGGCAAACTAACATCTTAATATGGTTTTTACACTCCTTCACTCTGGGAAAAAAACATCAAAAAAATGTTTTTTTCACATGACTCAATTTTATAGTATAATAAAACGAAATGGCATAAGCAATGAATGAAATAATAACTAACTTCGATGTTCGAACATTAAAATATCAAATCATGAATTTATTGAATGCGTTAAAGTGGAGATATGCCGTTAAAAGAATGAACGGAGAAAAGATCCCTGTAGAAAAATTGAATGACATTATGGAAGCTATTCAATTGGCACCAAGTTCACTTGGTTTTACACCCTATACACTTATTCTTGTTGAAGACCAGGAATTAAAAGAAAAACTTTCTCCGGCTTGTTTTAATCAACCCCAAATCAAAGAATCATCAGCATTGATCATATTTGCAGCATGGAAAAACTATTCTGAAACACAAGTGGATGAATATATTCAATTGATTGCAAACACCAGAAATGTTGAAGTTGAGACACTTGAAGGATTTGCGGGAATGATAAAAAACAAAATCAACAATACATCACAGGAAAATCTGTTCGCTTGGGCAACAAAACAAGCATATTTAGCACTTGGATTTGGACTCGCAGCCGCTGCTGTTGCTGAAGTAGATTCTACTCCTATGGAAGGATTTAACCCTGCTGGTGTTGATGAAGTACTTGGTTTACCTGACAAAGGATTGGCTTCTGTTGCCATCCTGGCATTGGGATATAGAGATGCCGCCTCAGATTACCTTGTAAATGCAAAAAAAGTACGTCGCCCTATCGATGAATTGGTTATTAAGCACTGATCGACTTCGATTTGTTAAAAAATATTTGCAAATAAATGAACCATCTTTCAACAAGATGGTTTTTTTATATCATATAACTAACAACATGAATCTTAGAACACTCCTTTCATTTCTTTTTCTAACGATCAGTTTTCATGCGCTTGCCCAAAACACCCCACAGGCCAGGGTGAGTGGTTACATCATCGACAAGAATAGTTTAAAACCTGCTCCTGGTATCAATGTATTGGTTGAAAGCACAGGAAAAACAATCATTTCTGATACATCTGGTTTTTTCAGAATAATCAATTTGAAACCTGGATCCTACAATTTCATTTTTACAGGTGTCAGTTTTCAAAAAAAGACAATCAATAATGTTGTACTGACTTCAGGAAATGAAACGACCTTATCAGTTGAAATGGAACCAGCCCCAAAGGGATTGGCTGAAATCGTCATTCAAAATAAGAGAAACTCTGCACGCGCCACCAGCCTTGAATCTCCCTTAAGTGTGCAAAGAATGACTACGGAAGAGATCAAACGCAATCCTGGTGGAAACTTTGATATCAGCAAAGTAATTCAATCATTACCGGGTGTTGGTGGCGGCGTTGGTGGCGGAGGCTTTCGAAATGATATCGTTATCCGTGGTGGTGCCCCTAGTGAGAATGTGTATTATCTGGATGGGATCGAAATTCCAGTGCTGAACCACTTTGGCACGCAAGGCAGTGGTGGTGGACCTCAAGGTATCTTGAATGCCAACTTTATTGAAGAAGTGAAAGTGAATACCAGTGCATTTGATGCCCGCTACGACAATACCCTGAGCAGTGTGCTGCAATTCAAACAAAAATCCGGGAACAATTATAAATCTCAAGGCAATGTTATCCTCAGTGCCACGGATTTCGCATTGACAGTTGATGGACCTCTATCAAAAAAAACAACCTATCTGGCTTCTGTTCGTCGAAGTTATCTGCAATTCTTATTCCAAGCCATCGATCTGCCTATTCGTCCCAATTACTGGGATTATCAATTCAAGACATCTACAAAAATTGATGATAAAACAACTTTGAGCTTTCTGGGAATAGGTGCCATTGATGAATTCAGCTTCGCCAAACCCAAAGAAGCGAGTCCGGAGAAACTATATGTAATCAATTCTTCACCTCTCATCAACCAATGGAATTACACCGTGGGTGCCAGCTTGAGAAGACTGACGAATAATGGCTATTGGAATCTTGCATTGAGCAGAAATACACTCAACAACAATGTTGATAAATATGAAGACAATGATCATCCAAGTGCAGCCACACAAACCTTGTTGACGGATAGCCGAGAGACAGAAAATAAACTCAGATACGATGCCAGCATTACCAAAAATGGATGGAAAACCAGCTATGGCGCATCTCTGCAATATGTTGAATTCGACAATGCGTTTTTCAATGTATATCGTAAGGCGATAAAAGACCTAAGTGGAAATGTTATTCAACCAGGCATCACCATTTCAAGCAATACAAATTTGAATTTCCTGAAATATGGCGCATTTGTTCAATTCAGCAAGAAGATCATGAATGAGCGCATGTCGTTTAGCGCAGGAACAAGGATAGATGCAAACAACAGACAAAACAGTGAATCAAATCCTTTCAAACAATTTTCACCCCGACTTTCAGTTAGCTATGCAGTTGATAAAAAAACCAATCTGAATGCGAGTATTGGCAAGTATTACAAACTACCCTCCTACACACAACTGGCATTTTCGAAAGTGGCAGGAGGTGTATTGATCAATAACCCAGGACATTATATTGGAAGTACACACTATGTGGCAGGGATTGAACACTTGCCAAGCAATTCATTGAGATATACAATTGAAGGCTTTTACAAATACTACGACCATTATCCTGTGAGTTATGTGGATGGTGTAAGCCTCGCCAACAAAGGCAGTGATTTTGGAAGCATTGGCAATGAGCCCATCACGCAAACAGGCAAAGGAAAAGCATATGGTATCGAGTTGTTGGTTCAGAAGAAATTAACGAAGCGATTCTTTGGAATTCTTTCCTATACATTCTATCATTCTATCTTCTCTGATTTGAATGGCAAGTTCATACCCGCCAATTGGGATAACAGACATTTATTGGCTGTTACCTGGGGGTATAAGTTCAAACGCAATTGGGAATTGGGTTTGAAGTTCAGATACCAGGGTGCTGCACCGTATACGCCATTAGACATGGCCGCGTCGAAGTTGAATTATCTCACCCAGGGAACAGGTACATACGACAATACAAAGTATAATACGTTGAGACTTGCAGCATTCAATGCCAGTGATATACGCATCGACAAAAAATGGAATTTCAGCAAATACAGCTTTGATCTGTTTTTGGATGTAACCAATTGGTATGCTGCTAAAACGGCCGGTGTTCCGCAGTATACATTCAAAAGGAATGCAGACAATACCAGCTTCATGACAACGGATGGTCAGCCAGTTAAAACAGACGGAAGCAATGCAATTCCACTTATATTGCCAAATGCAGATGCCTTCTTCACACCTAGCTTTGGATTTATTGTAGAATTCTAATGAGGCAAAATATCAATCGGTAAAATGAATTCCCATCGGTTCCGCCCTTGGGGATTCATTTCATCGCGATCCAGCAATCGACTGTATCTTATACCAAAGCTGAAAGGTTGTTGATTCCACCATTTGGTATCAAAATGAAGCTCCGCTCCTATTGTTTTTTTTGATGTTGTAATTCCCGTTCTCAAACTTTTTTGCCACATGGCATCATAGTATACATTGCTGCGAATGCGGAGGAAATAAACAATGTTTCCAATACCCAAATCAGGATATATCAAAGGCATGTGATAATTGACACTGGTTCGCCACATGCGAGGATAATCCACAGCGCTGTACCCCCTTGCCATCGGAAAATTATTGGTGAAATAATATTGCTTCAATGTATCACGTTGCTGATAGGTCAATGAAAGCATCAAAGAATGGTTCTTTCCCAAGCCAGGCAAATAGAATTGATTTGAAATAAAAAATTGATTCGCATGTGTATTACCAATAGCAGTTCGATTGGTTATATTTCCTATCCAACCCCAATGAGGATAAATATGTTGCACAGCTTTTTGATTATAGAATGAATAGCTCAGACCCTGCTGCATATGTGCGATAAACCTATCTTTTATTTTCGGGATGTTGAAAGGATCATATTTCAGATCAGATGCATTCAACTGCGACGAAAGATTCAAGAATCTATAAAATTTACCTCCACTAAAATTCAATGGTAGCTTTACCCCTGCGTAGCCATTCCATTCATCCCAATTAATGATGTTAGTGGCGAGATTAAAAGATCTTGATGCTATATGATCCGCTCCCACCAAAATCCATGGATAATGTGCGCTACTGACGATATTGAATCCAATTTTATGCGAGGTTTCATTCTGATTGTACACATAATGCACTTCTGTTTCAAGTGTATTTAAGAGGTTTTGTCCGTAGGCAGAAATGCTCCATTCAGGTGTATAATAACTTGGACGCCAACTGTGAAAATTAAACAAATTATACGCCCTGCCATATTTTTCAAACGAAAAAGTGTGCATTGAATCTTTAGCTGATGTAAGTTCTGTTGATCGAATAGGCTGCAGACTCAATATACTTTCAATGAATTCAATTGGTTTTGTAAATAATTGCTCTCCTTCTGATGTGGGGTGACTATACACAACTTGCTTTTGATCAGGGGAAATATCTCCGGCATTCGAACTCGTGATTTCAGAGGACAATACATTAAATCTTTTCTGTTTCAAGTTGAATGAGATCAATTCATTTTTATCTGATTGACTGACGGTAAAAAGCAATTCATCTCCTTTGCATCTCAAATAAGATATTGGGGCATTTACAAATGGGAATAAAACTTCTCCACTATGATTTGAAAGATTAAAACACACAACAGTGTTATCTCCATTGGGTTTTCGTTCGATGACAAACACGTTTTGATCATCATCCGAAAAAACAGGGTATGAAAAAAAGGATTCAATCGGTGATTGAATAGAATCAAGCAAAACACCTGACGTATCCATCAAATGCAGGCTGGACTTCATCTTCAGATCAACATGAACAGCAATAATTTTTTTGGCATCATGTGAAAGATCTGGAGAAAAGTATCGGGCATTTTGAGTAAGTTGTTTTGAATGTTTTGAATCTATATCAAGTATACGAATATTATTATACTGTTTCCAGCCCCAACGCGGATCAAAATTGATAGCTGTATATATGATCCTATGATTACGAAAATTAAATCGTTCATCCAGACTGATCTCTTTTGTTGCTAAAGGTGTTTCTAGTCCTTTACTCAAGATTACCCATTGTGTAATGGCATTGTTGGATTGCTTCAAAGCAAGAATAGAATCCTCTCCTATGAAAACTGGGTATTGGTAATTTTTCAGCAATCGAACATTGGGTTGTGTAAGAGGTTTTTCAAGAACGGTTTGGTGTTCATCTTTAAGTTCATCTCTAAATGACTTAATGGCGTCGGATACAAATTGATGATATGATTCTTTCGTTTGTCTTTTGATGGCTGCTTGAAAAGGATATATTGGATGTTTGAACCTGGCTGCATCATCAGTCACTTTTCCCCAAAATGTTTCACCATATTTTTTGTTCCCATATGCTACAAGCAAGTACCCAAGTGCATAATGATCGGGGATGAAATCTTTCAATGATCCATTTCGCAATTTTTGAAAACCATAATTTTTATTTCCTATCCACAATGAACGAAACGGATCATAAAAAGAAGGGAGTCGGCCACGACCTTGTGAAAGAAGTTCTGTTTCATGATACACTGCATCTCCTTCAAAAAACCAATCAGGAATGGCCATTGCATTTGCGAGCGCTTGTCCTTCCTGACCTGCCAACAAATACATGAATTTGGAAAGACCTTTTCTGAAATTATTATACTGATGTACATGTCGGTTTTCATGTACCACCAGATTATTGATCCAATCAGTAGAACCCAGTGTCAATGCATCTTGCAGGGGCATCAAATAAAATTCACTTCGCCAGGGGGCAAGTGAAACATATGCGTTTGATATGATGGGTTGATTCTGTAAAACAATAGGAATCGGTTTTATGTGTTTCCCCAAAGAACCATTGTACTGTTGTGCAACTACATCAGTAGATAAAGCTACTTGCATGGCAATGGAGTCGAGTCCTGCAGGATAAATCACTTTCACCGACTTCCCCCTGACCTGTTTCCAATGTGTTGAAAATGGGTTTCCTCCAAACTCCTGTGACATTGATTTGAAGGAAATCAACCAAAATAAAAAAACAATGCCAATATTTTTAAATAACATAGGTTCACTTTTTACTTTCGTCCTCTAAACCTCTCTTTTCGCTTTTCTCTTTTCGCTTTTCTCTTTTTTATTTATCTTCCAAAGCAAAAGCCAGATAGCTATCTCCTTTTCTTGTTCCGAGTTTTGTACCACCACAAGCAATTACGACAAATTGTTTTCCATTTACTTCATAAGTGCTTGGTGTAGCAAAAGCAGAAGCAGGAAGATCTGTTTGCCATAAAAGTTCTCCGGTCAGTTTATTAAAAGCCCTGAACATTTCATCTTTTGTTGCCCCTATAAAAAATAGCCCACCTGCAGTAACAACACCACCTCCGTAATTCTCTGTTCCTGTTTGGGGAATTCCTTTTGCAGTAAGCTCTTTGAATTCACCCAATGTTTTTCTCCATACAAAATTACCTGTATTCAAATTGATGGCAGTCAAAGTTCCCCAAGGTG
Organism: Chitinophagaceae bacterium; assembly: GCA_947447005.1. Lineage (GTDB taxonomy): Bacteria > Bacteroidota > Bacteroidia > Chitinophagales > Chitinophagaceae > Pollutibacter. The sequence goes on along the minus strand of CANFHO010000001.1, from coordinate 50,481 downwards.
GATTGATGGCAGGATATCCATTAGAATCCAGAAACTTATTATATCCTGTCATGTTATAATTAAAGGTTTCACCAGCATCAGCATTTTTATGGGTACTTGTTTTTTGTTTTTTTTCAACCTTCAACACAAAATCAATAACGGATTCTTTTTGAGTTGAAGTGAGTGCCGTGAATCCGGGCATCATTCCCTTCCCATGTGATACAATATCAGAGATATACTTCCTATCCTTTCGTTGACCAATATCTACCAATGAAGGATAACCGCTTTTGGGATTTCCAAGTAAATTTTGTTGGTGGCATGTAACGCAATTTTTGGTGTAAACAACTTCACCATCAGTCATGTTGTTTAACTGACTTTGTTTGGGAGCATCCACCATTTTGAGGATGTAAGGCATCTCACATGCATTCACATATAAATATCCAGTTTCAGGGTCAAAGGATGCACCGCCCCATTCTCCACCACCATCAAAACCAGGAAAAATCAAGCTTCCTTCCTTTGCAGGAGGATCAAAAGGATTTTTTCGAATAGACCTGAAAATGCGTTGTAGTTCTTCCCTGTTGGGTGCAATGGCACTGATATCATTTTCATTCAAATAATTACGCGCAAAGGCAAGTGGCTTTTGGGGTCTGGGCTGTGTTGGCCACAATGTTTCACCCGGAAGACCCTGTGTATTTACTTTTATTTCATCAATGGGGAAAACAGGTTTACCCGTTTCCCTTTCAAATACATATACATATCCTTGCTTGGTGATTTGTGCTACGGCATCTACTTTTTTCCCACGAATATTCAACGTTACCAAATTGGGAGGAGCAGGTAAATCCCTATCCCATACATCATGATGCACCAGTTGATAATGCCATATTCTTTTACCATTTCTTGCATCCAAAGCCAACAATGTATTTGCAAACAAGTTTTGTCCTTTTCGCAGCCCACCGTAAAAATCAAAACCAGCAGATCCTGTAGGAACGAACAACATGGCTCTTTTCCTGTCAATACTCATGCCCGACCAGTTGTTGGCAGCACCTACGTTTTTGTTCAAGTAATTATCTTTCCCCCAGGTTTTATACCCATATTCTCCAGGCGATGGAATGGTTTTGAATACCCAGTCTAATTTTCCTGTAATAACATTAAATGCTTGAATGAACCCCAAAGCAGCATCAGCTCCTTCTGAAAGTCTCAATGGCATGATGATCTTATCTTCAAAAATGGTACCTGGTGTAGAAGAGATCACGAATTTATTGGAGGACAAACTTCCCAAGCCTTGACGAATATCTGTTCTTCCCTCTTTTCCAAATGTTGAGATCTTTTTACCGGTGGTCGCATCCAGCGCATACAACCAATTTCCTGCAGTAAAAAATATACGCTTGTCATTGCCTTTTTCCCAATATGTAACACCGCGGTTTGTGCTGTACCATGCGGATTCACTTGCATCTGTATATCGCCATAACTGCTTTCCTGTTGCGGCATCCAATGCAATGATTTGAATGGATGCAGTTGAAGCATATAATACTCCATGAACGATGATTGGATTGCATTGCATTTGACCCGAGCTATCATTGGTATGAAACTCCCAGGCTTTATGCAACTGTTTAACATTTTGGATATTGATTTGACTCAGAGAAGAAAAATGATTCCTATCCGGACCGCCCAAATATTCAGTCCATTCACTTGGCTTTTTGGGAGTGCCGAAAATGAAAGGAATGGACAACAATAACAACAATGATTTATTCAATGGCATATAGTAATTTTTGGGGTACTCTAAAATTAAAAACAATCATCCAAAAGAATGAATTTGTTTTACCTTGTGTGAAATTATTTTCATGAATTGGCTTGTGTTGGCAATAGCACCAGGAATTGCCATATCACTTTACATCATTTTCAAGGATCAATATAATATAGAACCTAGGAGGCAATTAATCACTAGTTTTCTTCTCGGCATTGTTGCCATTTTTCCTGCATTGTTGATTGAAAATGCACTCACTCATTGGGCATCCGATGTCTTCTTTAAAACCATTCAAGGAGTAGGGATCAAAGCATTTTTTTTAGTAGCGCTGGTTGAAGAGCTTTGCAAGTTTTACATGCTTCGTTATTACGCATACCGAAGGCCAGAATTTGATGAACCCTTTGATGGTATTGTTTATGCGGTGATGGTTGGTATGGGATTTGCAACCCTTGAAAATATCTTTTATGTATACCAATATGGTGTAACCACAGGAATCATCAGAATGTTCATGGCTATTCCTGCACACGCCACCTTTGCGATTATGTTGGGTTATTTTATGGGGAAAGCCAGATTTTCACCAGAAAAAGAAAAACAACTGATGCGTACTGGCATTTTCTGGGCGGTTGTTTTCCATGGCAGTTACGACTTCTTTTTGATGCTGCAGGAAAACCAATTGGTGCTCCAATATACTTCTGGATTGTTGCTTTTTGTTGGAGCTCTTATTTCCTTGATGACAGGTATCCTTTTGTCTCATAAAGCCATAAAAGAGCATCTAAATCTATCCATGCAACAGAATCAAAATAACACAACCTATGATGAATATTAAAACAGCATCCATAGAAGATATTCCTGAGATCCAACGACTGAGCAATGAGATATGGAAGAAAGTATATCCAAGTGTTGTAACCCTGGATCAAATTGAATACATGCTGGAGCGAATTTATAGTCATGATTCGCTGACCAACCAAATGGAGGACTTAAAACACCAATTTATCCTCGTTCAATGGAATGACGAAAATGTGGGATATGCTTCATATTCAATTAAATCTGCTGAAGAACCCAATAGATTTCGACTTCACAAACTTTATATGCAGCCAGAAACACATGGCAATGGACTCGGAAAAGGTGTGCTTAAATACATCATCAACCAGATTTTACCATTGGGAGCAAAAGAGTTGGAGCTCAATGTTCATAAAAGGAACCCCGCTTATCATTTTTATCTCTATATGGGATTTCTGGTTGAACAGGCCTTGGTGATTGAGTTTGGGCCTTATTTGTTGGATGACTATATCATGTCGCTTGATTTAATCAAAAATCCGCTTTGATTAGGCATTTTAGCCAATAAATTCTAGCTTTGCCGAAATTTTAATACACCATGTCAACTTTACAGAACGTTAACATTGATTTTAGTCTCCCCAATAAGGTAAAAGATCTATCCCTCGCAGAATGGGGAAGAAAAGAAATAAGGCTTGCTGAAGCCGAAATGCCAGGTTTGATGGCACTTCGTGCGGAATATGGAGCATCACAACCATTGAAAGGTGCCCGCATCGCAGGTTGTCTGCACATGACCATTCAAACAGCGGTTTTGATCGAGACCTTGGTTGCTCTTGGTGCTGAAGTAAAATGGAGCTCTTGTAATATCTTCTCAACACAAGATCATGCTGCTGCTGCGATTGCTGCTGCGGGTATCGGTGTTTTTGCATGGAAAGGTCAAAGCATTGAAGAAGCTGATTGGTGTATTGAGCAAACATTGTTCTTTGGCAGCGCCGACAAGCCATTGAATATGATCTTGGATGATGGTGGAGATCTTACCAACATCGTGCTTGATAAATATCCTGAACTCATACCTAACGTAAAAGGTATTTCAGAAGAAACAACTACAGGTGTTCACAGGTTGTATGAGCGTGTTGCGAAAGGAACCCTTCCTATGCCAGCAATCAATGTGAACGACAGTGTTACCAAATCTAAATTTGATAACAAATACGGTTGTAAGGAATCATTGGTTGATGCCATCAGAAGGGCAACCGACGTTATGCTTGCTGGTAAAGTGGCAGTTGTAGGTGGTTATGGTGATGTAGGAAAAGGTTCTGCAGCTTCTTTGGCCGGTGCTGGTTGTCGCGTGATCGTTACTGAAATCGATCCAATCTGCGCCCTTCAAGCTGCAATGGATGGCTTCGAAGTGAAAAAAATGATTGATGCCGTGAAAGAAGCAGACATCGTCGTTACCGCTTCTGGTTGTCGCGACCTCATCACAGGCGTTCACTTCAAGGCAATGAAAGACAAAGCCATTGTGTGTAATATCGGTCACTTTGATATTGAAATTGATGTAGCATGGTTGAATGAAAACTATGGTAGTACAAAGGATACAGTCAAGCCACAGGTTGATATATACAATATTGATGGTAAGGACATCATCCTTCTTGCTGAAGGCAGATTGGTTAACCTGGGTTGTGCAACTGGTCACCCAAGCTTTGTAATGAGTAACTCATTTACCAACCAAACATTGGCTCAGATTGAGTTGTGGACAAACCATGCTAACTATGACAAGAATGTGTACGTACTTCCAAAACATTTGGATGAGAAAGTAGCAAGGCTTCACCTCGCCAAAATTGGTGTAGTATTGGATGAGTTGACTACAGAGCAGGCTGAATACCTGGGTATTCCACAAGCTGGTCCATTCAAATCTGATCTTTACAGATACTAATCAAGATTAGGAATACGTGAGATGGAATAAAAGTGAGTTTACATTATAATTTTAAAAACACAGAAAGGAGCATCTATTTGCTCCTTTCTTTTTTCCATCAGGAACTTTAATTTTACGAACTTTAGGAAGCAAAAAAGTACAAATTTCATTTTTCATGTTTTCCCATACATCTTTATGACTACCCTTTCTGTCAATATAAACAAACTCGCAACCATTCGAAATAGCAGGGGAGGCAACAACCCCGACTTGATTAAAATGGCTTTGGATGCTGAAAAATTTGGTGCTGATGGCATTACGGTTCATCCCAGACCAGATGAAAGACATATCCGATACAAAGATGTGAGGGACCTCAAAAAGGTCTTAACCACTGAATTTAATATTGAAGGGAATTGCAGCGAAGAAAAGTTTGTTCAACTCGTACTTGAAGTAAAGCCGGCACAAGTAACTTTGGTACCTGATGCCGAGGGACAACTAACTTCAGATCATGGCTGGGATACAGTTAAACACAAATCCTATTTAACTGACATGATTCGGATTTTTAAATCTGCCGGAATTCGAACCAGTATTTTTTGCGACCCTGATCCCAGAATGGTTGAAGGAGCTGCATTAACCGGGACAGACAGGATTGAATTGTATACAGAAGGCTATGCCCGTGAATATTTTAGTTCGCCTGACAGAGCTATTGCACCATATATCATTGCTGCAAAAGCAGCACAAGAATCAGGAATGGGAATCAATGCAGGTCATGACCTAGATCTTCATAATTTGGGATTTCTTAAGAAAAACATTCCTTATCTTAGTGAAGTAAGTATCGGGCATGCATTGATTTGTGATGCCTTGTATTTAGGATTTGAAAACACCATACAACTTTATAAACGGCAATTGCATTAAAACAAACATATATGAAAAGAATATTCCAACTCACGCTTCTAATTGGTGCTACGATTTTAACGCTTACTTCTTCTGCACAAGAGAAAAAAGCAAGTCCTGCAGCATCTGCAACTGGCAAAGCAGGTAAAGCAACTATCACTATCAATTATAGTGCTCCTTCTGTAAAAGGCAGAAAAATTTGGGGTGAACTAGTTCCCTATGGTAAAGTTTGGAGAACAGGCGCAAATGATGCAACTACATTTGAGGTAGATGCAGATCTAAAAGTTGAAGGACAGGCTTTGGCAAAAGGCAAATACAGCTTATTTTCTATTCCTGAGGAAAATGGCGAATGGACGATCATCTTCAACAAAACCGCAAAGCAATGGGGTTCATTCAGCTATAAACAAGAAGATGATGTATTGAGGGTAAAGGTAAAATCTTCTAAATCTGATTCTTTCAATGAAGCTTTGTCATTGTCGGTTGCAAACAGCAAGGTATTTATCAGATGGGAAAACCTTGAAGTAGGTTTCAAAGTTCAATAAGGATTCTTTTCCGAAAATAGCCAACTTAAGAAAACGGGCATTACTTCTGCCCAAGTTGCTTGGTTGTGCTCGCCTTCGGGAAGCTCGAGGTAGTGAATTTGTCTCTCTTCATCATACCCGATTTTTTTCAACTCTTTTATAATATCCATGGTATCGTCGATTGAATCGATGATACCATTTTTATTTCTATCCGCCTTTTCATCTTTTCCACCTGCTTCAAAAAAGAAACGTGCATTTTTATTAGATTTAAATTTTCTGATTTTTGCATGCATGATACGATGTACATCATCATGATATGATGCATCAATATCTTGTGAGCGCCACCAAAAAGATCCACTGAATACCCCAACTGCACTAAAAATTGTTGGATTGCACAATGCAATATCAAAAGCAGATAATCCACCTAATGAGAACCCAAGAAAATACTGGTGTACAAATTTTGAGATTGCCAATTGCTTTACAATTTCAGGGATCAGTTCTTCTAAAATAAATTTTGAATATGCATCAGCCTTATTTCCCCTGTTCATAAAATCTGGGTGCCCCATCACTCCATATTCAAATCTTCTATCATCACCTGCATATATACCAACAGAAACTAAATCATGAACTTCATTTTTTTCAAATGCAGCTTCCAGCGTTTTATTGAAGTGCATCAATGCTAAGTCTTGTCCATCGTTAATCAGCAATAAAGATAATTTATGATGATGTTGAGCATATCTGGGCAAATAGATGTCATATATAACATCCCTGGACAGGTATTTACTGAAGAACTTGTTATGATGTATATCTATCAACTGTGACTGAATTTTAGTGATTACACTGTTTTCATAAAAACCAAATTGATTCACTTCATTTTCTTTCATAACTGGGTCGAATATACCTTTTTTTAGCATACTGACTTAAAAACTGAAGATCATCAATCGGATTTGGGATATCGAAAAATACGCTATCTTTAAAAGTACCAATCTTGCAAATATGATCAAGAAAATAGGCATCCTTTTTGGCAAGGAAAGATCTTTCCCTGAAGCTTTTATTCAACGGGTGAATGAAAAAAATAAAAAAGGGATAATGGCAGAAGCAGTGCAGATTGACAAAGTGATGCAGGGCGAGCATTCAGGATATGCAGTTATCATAGACCGTATTTCGCAAGATGTTCCATTTTACAGGGCTTTTCTTAAAAATGCAGCTATAAGCGGAACTGCAATAATCAACAATCCCTTTTGGTTTAGTGCAGATGAAAAATTTTTCAACAATGCATTGGCTACTAAAATTGGAGTACCGGTTCCCAAAACAGTTATTTTGCCATCTAATCAATTGCCCGACGATACTTCTGAAGCATCTTTCAGCAATCTGACATACCCATTGGATTGGGAGGGAATATTCAACTATGTTGGATTCCCAGCGTATATGAAACCTTTTGCTGGTGGTGGTTGGAAGAATGTATATCGGATAGATTCTGCAGAAGATTTTTTTGAAAAACATAAGCAAACTGGTCAGCTTGTAATGCTTTTGCAAGAGGAAATTGTATTTGAAGAATACTACAGGTGCTATTGCATAGGAAGAAAGCATGTTCATATCATGCCGTACGAACCCCGAAATCCACACCATTTGAGATATGTGGCCAATCACAATCCTTCCGCTGAGTTGCTAAAGACCATGGAAGAGATTGTCCTGAAAATAAATAATTATTTAGGGTATGAATTCAATACAGTTGAATTGGCTATAAGAGATGGAATTCCATACGCCATTGATTTCTGTAACCCTGCACCTGATGCAGATTTGCAGAGTGTTGGAAAAAATAATTTTGAATGGGTAGTTGAAACCACAGCAAACTATGCTATTGAAGTTGCCGAACAGATGAAAAAAGGAAAGGATAGCTTAAGCTGGGGAGATTATGTTGCTACAAGCGTACAGGGTAAACTTCTCCAATGAAATTAAATTGCTTGCCATGATTAACTATAAAATTTTCACCGTTGGTATTGAAGAAGAATACATGGTGATTGACCCAAACACCAAAGAACTTTCCAGTCACGAACAAAAGATTGTACTCGAAGGACAAAAAATCATCAGCGAAAAAGTAAAAGCGGAAATGCATCAGGCTGTTGTGGAAGTTGGAACGGATGTATGTGCAGATGTAGAAGAAGCCCGAAAAGACATCACCAATCTTCGCAAGACCATTAAAGAAGTAGCTACAGGACTGGGATTCAGCATTGCCGCATCCGGCACCCATCCTTCAAGTACCTGGCAAAAACAGCTGATCACAGACCACGTAAGATATCAGGAAATTGTGAATGAAATGCAGGATGCAGCAAGGTCTAATCTCATATTTGGACTTCATGTTCATGTAGGAATGCCATCCAAAGAAATGGCAATTCATATTGCCAACTCCGCCAGATATTTTCTCCCCCATGTATTTGCATTGAGCACCAATTCACCTTTTTGGGAAGGTAGAAAAACAGGGTTTAAGTCATATCGTACAAAAGTCTTTGATAAATTTCCAAGAACAGGCATCCCTGATTATTTTGATAGCTATAGTGCCTATGAAAGCTATGTGAATCTTTTAATCAAAACGAATTGCATCGATAATGCAAAAAAAATATGGTGGGATCTGCGTGTACATCCATTTTATGGTACAGTTGAATTCAGGATCTGTGATGTACCCCTCACGGCAGATGAAAGTGTTGCATTTGCCGCACTCTTCCAATGCATTTGTGCAAAGCTTTTCAAGCTCAGATCAAAGAACCTCAATTTCATGATATACCCACGTGCACTGGTTAATGAAAACAAATGGCGTGCTTCTCGCTATGGAATCGATGATAAGCTGATTGATTTTGGAAAAGAACAGGAAATCAATACAAGATCATTGATATTGGAGCTTTTGGATTTTATTGATGATGTTGTTGATGAATTAGGATGCAGAGAAGCGCTGAAAACCATTCCTTTAATACTTGAAAAAGGTACAGGCGCAGACAGACAATTGGCGACGTATGAAAAAAACAACAGTCTTTTTGACGTGAGCTCTTATATTGAATCGCAATTTTTATCAACACCCTAAGCCCTCCACTGATAGCAGATTTGAGTTAACTTTGCAGTATGAAAAGAACAATGGAACATCCCATCAGGGTTGCCATACTCGATCTTTATGAAGGAGTTGCAAATGAAGGGATGAGATGCATCAGAGAAATCTTGAAGGAGTTCAATCATCCCATTCAAAACAACATTATTTGGGATGAATTCGATGTAAGATCTAAGTTCAATCTTCCAGACCTGGGATATGACATTTATATTTCTACTGGAGGCCCAGGCAACCCATTGGATAGTGAAGGCACTGATTGGGAAAATGCATATTTTGATTTGCTGAGTCAATTGGTTTCCTGGAACGAATCCCCATATAACACCGAGAAAAAACATGTGTTTTTTATCTGCCATTCATTCCAATTGGCATGTCGTTTTTTTGGTATTGGACAAATTATAAAAAGAAAATCTACGGCATTTGGCATATTCCCTTTGCATCAATTGGCAGATGTTAAAGATGAAATGATTTTCGATGGTCTGAATGACCCTTTTTACTGTGTAGATAGCCGCGACTACCAGGTTTTGCAGACCGATCAAAATAAATTATCTGACATGCAAGGCGGGTTATTGTGCCTGGAAAAAGAAAGACCACATGTTCCCCTTGAAAGAGCAGCAATGGCCATCCGATTCAATCCATATATGATCGGAACCCAGTTTCATCCGGAAGCAGATGCCAAAGGGATGAGTATGTACCTGATGCGTGAAGACAAAAAGAAAACGATTATAGACAATCATGGTATTGAAAAATGGGAATCGATGATTCAACATCTGAATGACCCCGATAAAATTCAAATGACAAACAGACATATTCTGCCTAATTTCATGAAATTCGCAGTGTCAAATATTATAAATCACAAAGGTATATAACGATGGTTCCTGCAATCAGAAAATCATTCAATAAATCCTTCACAACAGAAAAATATCAATCATTTCTGGATGAGATACATAATGATTTTCCTGGGGCACTTGATTTCAGAATAGCAGAAACACCTGTGTTTATAAATAAGCAGTTAGGGGATGAGATGATTGAAACATGTGAATACATCATCGATAAAATTCTTGGGGCCGATTTTATTAAACTTACTGAAAATGCCATCCCTACAGATGACCGAGTTGCAAATGAAAACGCTCATCCGCATTTTATGGCATTTGATTTTGGTATTTGCCTCAATGATGATGGAAACTACATGCCTGCATTGATTGAAATACAGGGCTTCCCTACCCTATTTGCATTTCAGGCTTATTATCCTGAAATACTTCAAAAGCATTTTACTATCCCTCAACAATTTTCAAACTATTTCAACGGTTTTGATAAAAACACATACATCCAGGAATTAAAAGAACTTATTCTGGGTGATGCAAAGCCGGAAGAAGTCATTCTACTTGAAATCAAACCCAATCATCAAAAAACCAGGATTGATTTTTATTGCACCCAGTCCTATTTTGGCATTCAGCCAATATGCATCACCGAATTGATGGAAGAAAACAATGCATTATTTTATATGCTGAATGGGCAAAAACAACATATCAAGCGGATTTATAACAGGATTATTTTTGATGAACTTCATGCAATGAAAGAAGAATTGGGAACATGTGTTGACATCAGAAAAAAATTTGATGTCGAATGGATTACACATCCTAATTGGTTTTACAGGATTTCTAAATTCACGTTGCCATTCCTGGAGCACCGTTCAATTCCAAAAACAAGATTCCTAAGTGAGATACAACAGCTTCCTGAAAATCTTCATGAATATGTATTGAAACCCCTATTTTCGTTTGCAGGACAAGGTGTAATCATTGATTTGAAAAAAGAAGATCTCCTGGATATCAAAGATCCTCAAAATTGGATCCTTCAGAAAAAAGTCAGCTATGCAGAATGCATTGAAACACCTGATAATCCTGCCAAAGTGGAGATACGTTTAATGTATACATGGAAAGATGGTGATAAAAGACCCATCTTGTTAACCAATTTAGCCCGCCTCAGCAAGGGCAAAATGATTGGCACTCGATATAATAAAGACAAAGATTGGGTTGGAGGAAGTGTTGCCTTTTTTGAACAATAAAAAAATAATATGCCACATCTAAACGACATTCAAGCAAAATCACTAACCGAAGGAATCCTGGGTAAATATGTTCATGGCGAAAAATCGACCTTTGGCGTGATTGAAATCAAAAAAGGAAGTGATATGGGAGCTCATTCCCATCCACATGAACAAATAACCATGGTATTGGAAGGTGAACTTGAGATGCTGATTGGACAGGAGAAAATCATTTTGAAACCAGGAACAATTCATGTAATTCCATCAAATACGGTCCATGCTGCGATTGCACATACAGATTGTAAATTGATTGATATATTTAGTCCTACCCGAGAAGAATATAAATAATCAAGCGAAGGTTAAACTTGCTCAATATCATCAGATTCTTGAATCTACATGATTCAAATGTTCATATTTCGTTACTTATTAGTCTATTATTTTAAACAATGAGTCGCTAAATTGTGTACAAGATTTCAACCAACATGTTGGATGGGATAATGCAGTTTTTATTTTTATTACTTTTTGAAAAAGCAGAGGAAAAATGCTGAATAAAATAATTGATTTTTCAGTGCATAATAAGCTTATTGTAGGCTTATTTGTGATTGCACTGATTGGCTGGGGTACTTTTGAAGTAACAAAACTACCGATTGATGCAGTGCCTGATATTACCGATAACCAGGTTCAGGTTATCACAGTATCTCCTTCACTTGGGGCACCCGATATTGAAAGACTGATCACATTCCCCATTGAACAATCTGTAAGCAGTATCTCAGGATTGAAGCAAGTAAGGAGTTTTTCACGTTTTGGACTTTCCTTGGTAACGATTGTATTCAATGATGAAACTGATATTTATTGGGCACGTCAACAAATCAGTGAAAAACTGCAAATGGTTAGTAGGGATATACCCCCAGGTGTTGGATCCCCTGAATTAGCGCCTGTTTCAACTGGACTTGGAGAAATCTATCAATACATTATTCGCCCATTAGAAGGATTCGAAGGCAAGTATGATGCAATGGAGTTGAGAACCCTGCAGGACTGGATTGTTCGCAGACAATTGTTAGGTACACCTGGAGTGGCTGAGGTGGCTAGCTTTGGAGGGAAATTGAAGCAATATGAAATTGCAGTTAAACAGGGACAACTCAAGGCATACAATATCACCATAGCAGATGTATTTGATGCATTGGAAAAAAACAACCAAAATACAGGTGGTGCATATATTGAAAAAGGTCCAACGGTATTATATATCAGGAGCGAGGGACTTACAGCAACAATCAATGATATTCAAAATATTGTTGTAAAGAACCTCCCTGATGGCATGCCCTTGCTAATGAGAGATGTTGCAACCATTCAGTTGGGTTCGGCCATTCGATATGGTGCAATGACATACAATGACAAAGGCGAAGTGGCTGGTGCGGTTGTAATGATGCTCAAAGGTGAAAATTCTTCTGCTGTTATCAAAAGAGTAAAGGCAAGAATTGCAGAAATTCAAAAAATGATGCCTGAAGGTGTTGTAATTGAACCTTTCCTTGATAGAACCAAAATGGTGAACAATGCAATCAGCACTGTTGAAACCAACTTGATGGAAGGAGCACTCATTGTCATTTTCGTTTTGGTATTTTTCTTGGGTAATCTAAGAGCCGGATTAATTGTATCCTCAGTGATTCCATTATCCATGTTATTTGCCATCATCCTGATGAATAAATTTGGTGTTGGAGGAAATTTAATGTCGCTTGGAGCAATCGATTTTGGATTGATTGTTGATGGTTCTGTCATTGTGATTGAGGCCATATTACATAGATTTTCACACTCCAAACATTTTAGGGCAATGGGAGTTGTTACACAAGCCGACATGAACAAGGAAGTAAGCCACTCCACGGGTATGATGATTAAATCTGCCGTTTTCAGTCAGATTATTATCCTCATTGTTTACATTCCTATTCTCTCCCTACAGGGAATTGAAGGCAAGATGTTCAAGCCAATGGCTTACACCATTGCTTTTGCCATTTTTGGCGCATTTATTTTGTCGATCACTTATGTCCCAATGATGGCAGCATTGGCTCTAAAGAAAAAAATCAGTCATAAAATGTCGATGGCTGATAAGCTAATGGGATGGTTGGAAAAAAAATATCAACCCTTATTACACAAGGCATTCCTCCATCCAAAGGCAATCATTGCATCTACACTTGCAATATTTGTAGCTGCTATTTTCATACTAAGCAGAATGGGAGGTGAATTCATGCCTCAGCTTGAGGAAGGCGACTTCGCAGTAGAGACAAGACTTCTCACAGGAAGTAATTTGAATAATACGATTAAATCCACTCAACAAGCATCAAAGATTTTATTGAAACAATTTCCAGAAGTGGAAAAAGTTGTTACGAAAATAGGAAGTGCAGAAATTCCAACCGATCCCATGCCCTTTGAGGCAGGAGATATGATGGTGATTTTGAAAGATAAAAAAGAATGGACATCGGCTAAAACTTTTCCTGAATTAAGTGCAAAGATGACAGCTGCCATGGAACAAATTCCTGGCATCACAGTAGGATTTCAATTTCCTGTACAGATGCGTTTCAATGAATTGATGACAGGTGCACGTCAGGATGTAGTTTGTAAAATATTTGGAGAGAATCTGGATACATTAACACAATATGCCCATAAATTAAATGACATAATGAAGTCAGTTGATGGTGCGGTGAATATTTATGAAGAAACTGTTACAGGCATGCCTCAGGTAGTCGTAAAATACAATCGTGAAGCCATGGCTAAATATGGATTGAATGTTAGCGATATCAACCGGGTTGTAAACACTGCCTTCGCAGGACAAATTGCAGGTCAGGTATATGAAGGTGAGAAACGTTTTGATATGGCTGTGAGACTTGAAGGAAATTCCAGGAAAAGTATTGAAGACATTGTAAATCTGATGATTCCTACTGTACATGGCACGCAAATACCTCTGTCTACAGTTGCTGGTATTGAAGAGATAGAAGGCGTAAATCAAATACAAAGAGAAGATACCAAAAGAAGAATCATTGTAGGTTTCAATGTAAGTGGCAGGGATGTACAAACCATTGTAAAGGAGTTGCAAGAAAAAGTTGAAAAGCAATTGAAATTACCCAAAACTTACACCATTGTTTATGGTGGCTCATTTGAAAACATGACAGCAGCTAAAGAACGTTTAAGTATTGTAGTTCCTATTGCACTTTTACTGATATTTCTGTTATTATACTTTGCATTTAACTCAATGAAACAAAGTTTATTGATCTATACTGCCATTCCACTATCTGCCACTGGGGGAATTCTGGCATTATGGATGAGAGATATGCCATTCAGCATATCTGCAGGTGTAGGGTTTATTGCTTTGTTTGGCGTTGCTGTTTTGAATGGAATTCTTCTCGTATCAGAATTCAACCGGTTGAAATCAGAAGGATGGCATGATATTGAAAAAACAGTAATTCATGCTACAAGCTCCAAATTACGTGCCGTTCTGATGACAGCATTGGTCCCTTCGCTAGGCTTCATCCCAATGGCTATCAGTACTGGTGCAGGTGGAGAGGTACAGAAACCGCTTGCTACTGTTGTTATAGGTGGGCTGATCATATCAACCCTTTTGACTTTATTTGTTTTGCCTGTACTGTATATACTTTTTGAAAAAGGATTTGGCTTTTTTAAACACAGAGCCAAGCATGGAGTAATTATTTCTATTTTATTGGCAATGGGAATGTTTGGTCAATCGCAGTCAAAAATCTCATTAAAGGATGCAATTGATAGTGCATTGAAAAATAATATTTCTATTTCGATTGCTAACACTGACGTGGAATTCTTTAAAGCAATGCGTAAAACAAATTTCGATGTTGATAAAACAAGTGCATTGATAGAATATGGAAAGATAAACAGTATTTCAAACGATAATCGATTTTCAATTTCCCAGGGAATACAATTTCCAACTGTATATAAAAATCATGGTGCTGTCAATCAAACACAAATTCGAATTAGTGAAACCAATGTAAAATACAGGGAATTGGAATTGGTTGCCAAAATAAAAACAGTATACTATCAATTGCTAATTCTTAAAAAAAGACATGCTTTACTCGTAGAGTCAGATAGCATCTATAAGAACTTTAACGAAAAAACAAACCAACGTTTTAAAGCAGGCGATGTAGATGTTTTGGAAAAAAATACAGCTGAAAATCAACAAGCACAAATCAAAAATCAATTACATGCGTTGGAGGCAGATTACAAAATACTTTTGAATCATTTCAGATTGCTGATGAACAGTAAAAGACAAGTTGAACCCAGTGCTGAAGATCCATTATATGTAATCTCAATTTTACCAGAGACACAAAATATAATTCAAAACCCTTTGGTAAAAATACAGGAAGAGATGGTCGTTTTATCCAAACAACAATACAAATTGGAAAAAAGTAAATTATTACCAAACTTAAATGCAGGCATAAACAGTGGAACCATCATGGGGTGGCAATCTACAAGTCAAACCAATCAGCAATATTTTGGCAGCAATAAAAGATTCAATACCATAACAGCAGGTATTGGAATACCAATTTTTGGAAGTGCGCAAAAAGCAAGAATAAATGCTTCTAATATTTTAATTAAACAACGGGAGCAGGAATTAGATGCAACCCAACTCCAACTAAAAGGTGAATTAGAAAATGCAATTGAACTATATACAAGACATAGCCAAATGGTAAATTCATATCATCAAACTATGTTACCCAATGCCAAATCTATTATCCAAACTGCATCTCAGAAATTAAATACAGGCGAAATAGGATATCTCAATTGGGTTATGCTGATCAATCAAGCCATTCAAATTAATATAGAATATCTGAATACAATCCAATCAATGAACGACGCAGCATTTGAGATCGAAAGAATCAGTGCCATCAAATAATCTTAAAAAAATTAATTAAAATGAAAAGAAATAATATAATCATCATAGCATTGTGTGTATTGATTGCCTCTTGTAACAATGGTGAAATAAAAACAAATTCCGAAAAGAAAGAAAGTATTGATTCAACTGCCATACCAGAAATGGTGGAACTTTCAAAAGATCAAATTAAAAACGCAGATATTGTTGTTGGCAAACCTGAATCAAAGGATATGTTCAGCACAATCAAAGTAAATGGAGTAATTGACCTACCTCCTGAAAACATTATTACAGTTAGTGTACCTATCAGTGGTTATTTAAAGAAAACAACAATGGTGCCCGGCACCAGGGTAAGCAAAGGAATGGTATTAGCGGTTTTAGAAGACCAACAATATATCCAGTTGCAGCAAGATTATCTGACAGCAAAAAGCAAATTGGAATTTGTTGAATTGGATTTCAACAGACAAAAAATGTTGAATGAAACTAAATCCGTCAGTGATAAAATTTTTCAGCAGTCAAAAGCTGATTTTGAAACCCAAAAAATACTTTTAAAATCCCTTTCAGAAAAACTTAAACTGATAGGAATTTCACCCGACAATCTAAATGAGTCTAACATTTCCCGCATGATACAAATTACATCCCCCATAAATGGATATGTATCAAAAGTGAATGTAAATATTGGCAAATACATCAATCCTTCAGATGAAATTTTTGAATTGGTAGACCCATCTGATTTACATGTAAGACTTACGATATTTGAAAACGATGCTGCAAATTTGTCAATAGGACAAAAGCTTTATTTCTCTACAAACAACAGGCCAGATCAAAAATACGCTGCATCCATCCATCTAATTACTCCGAATATTGAAGAAGACAGAACTACATCGGTTCACTGTCATATGATTGGATTTGATAAAAGATTACTTCCTGGAACATTTGTAAATGCAACCATCGAATTAAATAACGCAAGAGTAATTGCAGTTCCGGAAGATGCAGTTGTTAAATGGAATAACAAACCATTCATCTTTATAGAAGAGACTAACAACAAATTTATTCTTACACCCATTGAAACCGGAACATCAACCAATGGCTACATAGAAGTGAAAACAATATTGCCAAACAAAAATATTGTTATCAAAAATGCTTATACAGTATTGATGAAAATGAAAAACAGTGGCGAAGAAGGATAAATATTTTTTGCGTATTCTATTTTAAAGCATTTAGGAATGTTCTTTCGAAGCTGATCAAAAAAGTTTCCCTGGACATCCTATATGCATCTCCAGAAACCTGAAAACGATATCCTACATTCAACTTTGAGTTACTTTTAATAATCCATTGGATGGCAGGTGCCATATCAAGGAAACTGGTTTTTCTGTCAAGTGAGAAACCACCTAAACATTCAACGTATACATTGAAATTTGTCTGATCATAACTAATATAACTCTTTGGATACAAAAGATACCCAGCAGATAAGCTGTATTGAATTCCCTCAAAAGAGGGCAAATTAACACCAACGGGTTTAGCCCATCTTTCTTTCCCTGTCACCTCTATCAAGCCAATGGTTGATGAAAGGGCTAACTTGTGCAACAATTGGGTTAATACAACCCCACTCTCAATTGCAGATTGATCACCATCCAGACTGAGCTCTTCGTATAAAGATTTGTTGTTTGAAAAAGTAACCTTGCCAAATACAGCTGCCCTAAAATGTTGGTGCAATGCATCTATTGAAAGAACGCGATATTTGGTATACAAACCAAGTGATTCAAATCCAATCTGTTCTTTTTCATACATGTTACTAAAGGTGTTACTCAGATGCGTCATCCATTTTTTACTATGTCCCACCTGTAATTCAAGCATTTGTCGATTCAATGGTTCTTTAAAATATTGATCTTTTTGCCATTTGCCTGAATATTTCAATCCCAAAGATTTAGCTGGCATATTGGATGCCGGCTCACTGAACACATAGAGTTCTTGCGAATGTGATTGGTTTACCACAAACTGAAAAACAATGAAAAACAATAATTGAAAGTGAAGCTTTTTCATATTCAAATGATTACATGATATATTCTAGCGGAAGGCATTCTAACTATGGGTTTACAACAATCCGACATTTTCCCTGTCTTTAAGCATTCCATTGTTGACATTTTAGAATACTTTTTGAAATCTTTAGCAGACACAAATAGAGGATCAACCAATTGTAAAGATATAAGTCCTTTCATAGTTTTACCACTTCCATTTAAAAAATGAAAAAGTTGATTATCTAAAACAAGATGTGAGTCTTTTTGAAGAGATAACTCCTTTACATCGAAATTCAAGGAAAGAATGGCAACAGAAAAACCTGTATCCTGAACCTTCTTTCCAATAGCATCTAAATCAACGGGTATATTTTTTTTGAATTTAATAAGAAATGCAGAAGCATTCAAATCGGTGTCCACTGAATCTACACATGGAAGGGACACTAGATTATTATAAATGGACCTTGCACACATGGCACAGGTAAGTCCGCTCGCTTGCAATTTTGCAGATTGAATCTGCGACATGGAAATGTTACTGAAAAAGCATATGAACAGCAACATCATGAATAATTTGTTCATGATTTAAGATTGATAAAAATACAAAAAAAGAGTACGCTGCCTGACCGGCTTCGCGTCATATTGAGAACGAATAATGCGGGCCGGCTTCGCCGGCCCGCATTATATTTTTATTTTTTGCAACAAGCCATGTCCTTGCAGTTGGCCATATCCTTGCAACAATCTTTTGTATTGTCACACTTTCCATCTTTGCAACATCCATTTGCTTTGCAGGCTGCAGCACCTTTTTCTGCAGATGCCGAGCAGCATGACATATCCTTGCATTTGGTCATGTCTTTGCAGCAATCTTGTTTCATGCTACATTTACCATCTTTGCAACATCCTGACTCTTTGCATTTTGTCATGTCTTTGCAACAATCCATCTTGTCGCTTTTTGCAACCGCTTCAACAGACTTCCTGTCGTACTGACAACATGAATGCAACTTGTTGTATACTTCTGTTGGTGCAACCAAATCCTGGGTATCATAACCAGATGCTGCAACAGCTTCTTGTATCTTTTGACTGTTTGTCTTTTTTTCATTATAGGATACGGTCAACACTTTTGTTTCTTCATTCCAATCTGCCTTGCTTGCACCAGCATTCAAAGAAGCAGTTTCAATGGTTTTTTTGCACATCCCACAATTGCCCCAAACCTTGATAGACTCAGACTTCACGTTCTTCTGAGCTTGTGCATTGAAAGAAAAAATAATAGAAAATAATATACTTGCTAATAATGTTAATGGTTTCATTACGTAAAATTTTATGAATATATAAATAGGATAATCATCACACTGGTGTGATGTAAGAATGAAAAAGCATTTTTTCTAAATACGGAAATTGCAATCCCTCAGATAAATGGGAGGAGTATTATACTTCTCAAATGAAGTATTTCGAAATGAAAACTGAGATTTTTTTTGAACATCAAAAACAGTAAAATGCTGATGCGCTATGAATGGCATCTCCATTTTAAAGTGAAGACTGGCAGTTTGAATCAAATGACTGTCATCTAACTTAATGATCTTTTGATCATCATGACAACAACCTTTATCTTCCATCCCACAATTGTCACACTTTTTGCTTTCATTGTGGCTAATTGAAACACTTGCTATAGAGCCCATGCAATAATGCGCACTCAATACCATACCACTGTTTGCAACAGTATGAACGAGCAATAGCAATATTACCAACAGACGTTTCATGGAATAAAGGTACAGCCGGATTTAATAAAAAGCAATCCGAAACCTATTAATTAACAAAATTCCAAAAAACACCTAAACGAAAAACCAAACTGGGCATTGGGTAAGTAGGGGCAGTCAAATTGCTCTTTTTAAAGCCAAAGCCATATTGCAAGGTGGCAGAATTAAGGTTTTCAAAACGTATAAAACTCGTGAAACTTCTGACCCTAAAGTTCAAATAATAACTGATATCCGGACGAATTGTAATCTTTTCTTTAGATTGATAGTAGAATTGACCCAAAACGGGTGAATATCCATCTGCAAAATAGGCACTGTGATACCTGATGTCTAATCCAGTAGCCACAATGAGGTTTCTATATGGCTGTGCCTCATATGCTAATCGATTCCTTGTATACAACCATGGAAGATGTATGGGCGCATTTCCTGTTGCAGTTTGGGCATATACATCCATATGCCACCTCCACTTTCTTCCCAAATTAAATACCTTGTTCACCCCGATGCGCATAAAGTTAAATAACGCTGACTGCTGTGATACCGTTACAAAATCACTTAAATAAGTATAGTTACTGATTAGAAAATAATCCACACTTAATCTTGATTTCAATGGTGCAATATACAATGCTCCATTTACAGCAATTACATTTTCATCATTCAAACCTGCATTACGCTTGATGGGAAACAAACTGATATAATTGTATAAGTAAGATGGGGTACGATTGATATTTTGAAAGCCGATTTCAAAGATCCCTAACTTTTTGCCTAAGTCGGTCTGAAGATGTGCCTGCACTTGATAATTACCGGCATCTCTACCTGCTGGAAACAATTCACCATACAAAAGCATATCCCACTTTTTATTCCTGGTTCTGTTCCGATATTCCCCGTGGATGGTTACATTACTAAAAGTGTTTTTCAAGATTCCCGTATCCGATGAATAATGCGAATATGATAACCCCGCCTTAAAATACTGCAAGGGATTTTTGGGATCCGGAAATTGAAGGAGGGAGAAATCATTTTTCAACACAGCCCATTTTTGCTCATACCTGATTTCTGATGGAACAGTTGCTAATCCATAATTCTTTTTATAAAAATCTGCCCCATTGATTGCTTGCTCATCCATATATAAATAATCATAACTCATTTTATGCACAGTATGTTCCAAACGGAACGTAGGCAGAAAGAACTTGATTACACTAGAATCTGTTACTACTGAATCCTTTTTCCCAAAATCATATTGTTGTCTTAACAGTAATTGCTTATCTGCGTATCTGTTACCTGTATGCAATTTTACATTGAAAAAATTCCGGGATGAATAGGCTGCTGAAGCAAGATTGGTAGGTATATTAAACCTGTCGTTATAAGCCCCATTGGGATTGACCAAATAAGAATTATCTACAATACCTCCATTTTCTGAACTTTGCAATACATTCGACATCATGATAAAAAAAGCATGATATCGCTTATCCTTTGAAGTATAATCAGTATTAAACCGGAGGTTATTGTGATTGGTATTTTGTGAGTTGAAAGTCCCTGGAGAATTCAATAGCCGATATTGCAAAACAAAATTCCAATCAGGTTGCACATTTTGAGTATGAATGAGATTTATCAATTGCTCTGCCTTGCTACCTACCAGAAATCCCAATTGAGTATATGGCTTTGTGGTATTCATAAACCGGGTGTCTTGCACTGAAAATGCATATGGATCGAATGCATGAAATCCAGCATCCCAACCAGGAGCACGAAGTGGAGAAAAAAGAATAGGCCTGATAGCATTCCCATTATGACCTATATGAATAAACTCCTGCTTCATAGACACTCGCCTGAAGTAGTCATCAATACTTGAATCGAATCCACTGTACCGAGCAGTATCCAGATATCTAAATCTTACATTGACAGAATCATCAGCAAAATTTCTTTTTTCAAATGTCAATGAATCGCTATTACTTTTTCCACCTCCACCGCCACCCCTAAATGAGCCACCCATCCCCTGCAAACGCTTTAGTCCGCCAGGCATCTGCGCATACGCAGCACTGGCTTGAAGCAGGAAAGCCACAAACAGGAGGTATAAAAAGGACTTAAGAGTGCTTGAAATTATTTTATGAAAATTCATGTACACTTTCTTCAAAATGAATCTATACTCACAACGAAACAATCATTTCCTTAAACATAGAGGTCAGCTTAGGAGCAGCCAGATTGGCGGCCTCCAACACTTCATCATGTGTAATTACATTCTCTTCTTCTCTGATTCCAATATCAGTAATAACACTCACTGCAAAAACGGTCATACCACAATGAACAGCTATAATGACTTCCTGCACTGTGCTCATTCCTACTGCATCCGCACCCATAATGCTAATCATCTTATATTCTGCTCTGGTCTCGAATGTTGGCCCTGTAACACCATAATAAACCCCCTGACGAACCACAAAGCCAAGTTTATCTGCCACTTTCCGTCCCAATGAAATCATTTTTTTAGAATAGGGTTCACTCATGTCTGGAAAACGGGGACCCAGCTCTGCAATATTTTTACCTATTAAAGGATTGACAATTGACATGCTTATATGGTCATGAATAATCATCAAATCTCCAACTTTGAATGTTGTATTCACACCACCAGCGGCATTTGACAGAAATAGATTTTCAACCCCTAATTTTTTCATTACCCTGATAGGAAATACAATATCTGCAGGAGAATACCCCTCATAGAAATGAAAACGTCCTGCCATGACCACCAGTTGTTTTCCACCAAGTTTTCCAAAAATCAATTTCCCTTTGTGTCCTTCAACTGTAGAAATAGGAAAATGAGGAACTTCCTCATAGGGGATTTCATGTTCAATATCAATATAATCAATAAATCCACCCAACCCACTTCCCAACACGACACCAATTGTTGGCTGTGCATTAAAACGAGATCTGATGAAATCAACAGTTTGCTGAATTCTAACAATCACATCCATAGACTGATTTTTCGCAAAGATACAATAAACGTGAAAAGAGAAAGGAGAAAGGAGAAGGGAGCTTTATATTCTCCAAATCCACCTTTCTCCTTTCTCTTTTCTCCTTTCTCCTTTCTCTTTTCTCTTTTCTCTTCTTAATATTCTGAATAAGCCTTCGCCTTTAGGAATAAAGTAACATTTTTACTTACCGATTTATCATATTCTTTCATCCCCTTCAACTCATTCCACTTGGCATCAGAGGCAAAAGCCTTCCAATGATCATCCCTGTCCTTCATACTATTGAAACTGGTCATGTACATCAAATTGGGAGTAGTTGGTCCGCTTATGGTTTCTGCGTAAAAAACAGGATTGAAATTTAATCTGCTGAAAATCTCAATCTCGCCACCCTCATTAAACATTTCCACTTTTTTCCAATATTTCTTCTCAGTAGGACCTTCATAACTCCTCAATTCATATACTTTATCTTCAACAGACCCTGTTAAATTAGGCATCATCAAGGTTGGAGAAAGCCTGAAACCTTCAAGAATATAATTCACAATCCTATCGTATGGTGGAGCATCAGGACTGGCATCTAAATATGCTGCTCCCTTCTCTGCAACAGCGGCATCTTTGAACATTGCCTTATTGATCTCTGGAATCTGATTGAGGTTCTTGTATGGAATCAATACATATAATTTTTTTACAACGGAGGTATCATTTGCCCTACCCGTAAATACTCCAATTTTACCGATACCTTTTGTGTGCATATATGGTATCAATGCATCTCCTAAAAATTGATCAATCAATGCTTCTTGTTTTGCATTGCGATATTCATACACTCTTAACTCAAAAAAATTCTTCTTTTGTCCCAAAGCGAAAACTGATATCAATAAAATCGGCAGAAACAAGTATTTCTTCATGATGAAATGATTTATGGTTGAAATTAATGAATTAATAGATGCCTTTACGCATTAGAATCATGTTCTTTTATATTTGCAGTATGGCGATTAAGGATCACTATCATATTTTAGGCATTCCCCCAGGATCCAACACAACTCAAATCAAAAAAGCGTTTAGAAAACTGGCACTTCAATACCATCCTGATAAACAGAATGAAATAGGTAACGATGGATCCAAATTCATTGAAATACAGGAAGCATATGAAACATTAACAGATTCAATAAAACGAGAAAAATATCTATACGAATGTTGGCTCAGCCAAAGCATGGGAAACAAAATGGAAAGCAGCCTTACAGCTGAAGGCATTCTCCAAATATTGATCAAAACAGAACAATATCTGTCACAAACCGACAAATTTAGACTCAATTCCTATGCGCTTTTCAATCAAATGACTTTCATCTTTGGGAAAAGCCGCATCAGAACTATCATAGAATCGAACAACCCAGATCTTATTGTCTCTTGCAATAAGATTGCCATCCAAATAGGGTCAATGTTAAATAGTGATTGTCAAATTATGTTCAAAGATTTACTTCGCGAAATCACAGATTATAATAAAAACATATCAAATCAGTGGGAATCACTCATTCAAAAAACCAAGCAAAAAGAAAAGCGTGAAACACTCAAAACAGTTCTTATCTTAATAGCATCATTGTTGATTTGCCTTGCTTTTTATCTCCTCTCCAAATCATAATTTCCCGTTTCTCCATTTCTCCGTTTTCCCGTTTCTTCATTTCACCGTTTTCCGTTTCACCAATTCTTCTTTCACTTTTCTCTTTTCTCTCATCTCCTTGCCTCCTTGCCTCTTTGCCTATTTAAGTCTACCTTTACACCATGCATTATGTAACAGTAGAAGGAGTTGGAAAATCGTATGGCATCAAGCCTCTATTTAGTAATATTTCATTTCATATCAACGAAGGAGAAAAAATTGCACTCATAGCCAGAAATGGTTCTGGAAAATCAACCCTTCTTCGCATCTTATCAGGCACAGAAACTGTTGACCAAGGTAAAGTTTGGGTAAACAAAAGCGTTAATACGGTTTTATTTGAACAAGATCCCATATTCAGTGAACGTACAAGCATACTCGACAATATCTTTGCACATGACCATCCAGTGCTGAATGCCATCAAAAAATATGAAGCTGCAGAAGATTCCAATGATGCGGATCGAATTACGGAAGCTTTAATTGAAATGGAGGAACATAATGCCTGGGATTTTGACACCAAAGTCAAACAGATTCTAGGGAAATTAAACATACATCACCTAGATCAGATTGTAGGCAGCCTGAGCGGAGGACAAAGAAAAAGAGTTGCATTGGCCAGAACCCTTATTGATATTGGGTTTGAGAACACCCACACCTTGCTCATCATGGATGAACCTACCAATCACCTGGATGTTGAAATGGTAGAATGGCTTGAGCATTATTTAGACAAGGAAAATATTACATTGCTTCTGGTAACACATGATCGCTATTTCCTAGATGCTGTTTGCAATGAAATATGGGAACTGGATAACAGTAAAATATATGTTTATAAAGGAGATTATCAGAATTATGTTGAGAAAAAAGCAGCCAGAATAGAAAGTGAAATGGCTACCATAGATAAGGCTAAAAACACTTTTCGAAAAGAACTTGAATGGATGCGAAAACAGCCAAAGGCAAGAACCACAAAATCCAAAAGTCGTCAGGATAATTTCTATGAAATAGAAAAAGTTGCTAAAAGGAAAATCGAAGATCGCCAGGTAGATCTGCAAATGAAAATGAGCCGATTAGGTGGGAAAATTGCAGAATTCAAAAAAGTGTATAAAAGCTTTGGTGAAAAAACCATTCTTTCCGGATTTGACTACACTTTCAAAAAAGGAGAAAGAATCGGAATCATTGGAAAAAATGGCGCCGGAAAATCCACCTTTGTAAATATGCTTCAAGGAATTGAAGAACCAGACAGCGGAAAAATCAATATCGGCGATACCATTGTATTTGGAAACTACTCACAACAAGGCCTGGTTTTGAAGCAGGAAATGCGTGTGATTGAATTTGTAAAAAACATCGCAGAACATTTCCCTTTGGCCAATGGCGGAACACTCAGTGCAGCTCAATTCCTGGAACTATTCCTATTCTCACCTGATCAACAATATGGCTATATCAGCAAATTAAGCGGAGGAGAAAAAAGAAGACTTCAATTGCTTGCCATTCTATTCAAAAATCCAAATTTTCTAATTCTCGATGAACCTACAAATGATCTTGATCTTCCTACACTTTCAGTTTTGGAAAATTTCCTAATGGACTTTCCTGGTTGTTTGATCATTATCAGTCACGATCGATATTTCATGGACAGAATTGTGGACCATCTTTTTGTTTTCGAAGGACAAGGCGTTATCAGAGATTTCCCAGGCAACTACGCAGAATACAGGGATGAAATTGCAGACAAAAACATTGATGTAGAAAAAGTGAAATCACAAATTATTGTGAGCAGAGAAGTGATTGAGGAAGTTAAACCGGAAAAAAGAAAACCAAGCTTTAATGAGAAACGTGAATTTGAGATGCTTGAAAAGGATATCAAAAAATTAAATCAGGAGAAAGTTGAAATCTCTGAAAAACTATCAGCAGGAAATATTGAATATACTGAAATTGAAAAACTATCTGCAAGATTCAAAAGCATCTCAGAATCAATAGATGAAAAAGAATTAAGGTGGCTTGAACTTAGTGAACTCTTCTAAAAGAAGAGAAAAATAAAGGAGAAAAGATAAAATGGAATATGTATTGGCTCTCTTCTCCTTTCTCCTTTCTCCTTTCTCCTTTCTCTTTTATCTTTTATCTTTTCTCTCTATAAGCTGCCCTTTCCAACCGATCATTGATGGCTCTGCCAATGCCTTCCTCAGGAAAACGCTCAGCTAAAATAACATCAATGTCCAAACAATCCATATCACGCATTGCCTTGAAAAGCCCTGCAGCAGCCTCTTCAAGAACTCCATTCGATGACAAAACAATGTTTTCTGAAACCAGATTATGATAACTTTGCTGAAACGACAAAACTGCGATTCGTTTTCCAGGGTTAAGGTATACCAATTGTTCTATATTGCCTATCAACAATGGTTTACTTGTTGCATAATGGCTTTTCAGTTGTCCTGGTGCCGTTGGTGAAGCATGCGACAAACGTACTTCAGGGTCTATATTGGTTACCATTTTGATATCCTCTGCAGTAATTCCACCCAATCGGTGAATAATTATTTTGCCCTCTTCAAAACCTACAATCGTAGATTCCAATCCTACCCTGCAATGTCCACCATCCAAAATATAGGGAATCTTACCAGACAATCCTTGAAGGACATGTTCTGCACTTACGGGACTCACATATCCAGAAGGATTGGCACTAGGAGCAGCAAGTGGAAATGATATTCCAGATAATAACTCCAATGTTAACAGGTGATCAGGAATACGAACTGCAACACGATTATTCCCTGCCGTTACAATGTCAGGAACGAGTGCTGACTTAGGTAATAGATACGTTATGGGACCTGGCGAAAAAGCACTAATCAACCGTTGACAGGCTTCTGGTATCTCAGTTACAAGCAGGGCCAATTGATCAAAGCTGGCAATGTGTAAGATCAATGGATTAAACTGAGGCCTGTTTTTGGCTGCATAAATTTTAGCAATGGCAAGTGGATCCAAGCCATTTGCTGCAAGCCCATAAACAGTTTCAGTTGGTATAGCCACCAATTCTCCGGTGGTAAGCAATGTAGCTGCCAATTTAATATCACTACCTATAATTGTTTGTTGCATAAAAAAGTCCCAACCATTGGTTGGGACAAAATTAACCTATGTTAGCTCAATTATGCTTCAGATTTTTCTGCCTTTTCGGGTTTCTCATTGATCGTAAAAGTGATTTTTTGATTTTCCTTATCAAGATCAGCAACCATAACATCTCCGGCCTTTATTGTCATGTTGAGGATTTCCTCTGCCAATGGGTCTTCTAAATATTTTTGAATGGCTCGGTGCAATGGTCTAGCGCCAAACTGTTGATCATATCCTTTCTCTGCAATGAAATCCTTGGCATCAGCGGTAAGCTCCAAATTGAATCCCATAGAAGACAATCGTTTCTTAACACCTTTCATCAAAATATCAATGATATCAAAGATATGAGACTTTTCAAGTGAATTGAATATGATCACGTCATCAACACGATTCAGGAATTCAGGTGAAAAAGTACGTTTTAGCGCCTTTTCAATGACAGCTTTATTAGCTTCTTCCGCATTGGCCTGACGTGCATGAGTGGCAAAACCAACTCCTTCTCCAAAATCCTTCAACTGCCTCACTCCGATGTTAGATGTCATGATAATGAGTGTATTCTTGAAGTCAACCTTACGGCCTAAACCATCAGTCAATTGACCATCATCTAGAACCTGAAGAAGGATATTGTAAATATCTGGATGTGCCTTTTCAATTTCATCCAAGAGAATCACTGAATATGGTTTACGTCGCACACGCTCAGTTAACTGACCACCCTCTTCATAACCCACATAGCCAGGAGGTGCTCCAATGAGGCGACTCACAGTAAACTTTTCCATGTATTCACTCATATCAATTCGAATCAAAGAATCTTCTGAGTCGAACATTTGGCGAGACAATGCACGAGCAAGTTCTGTTTTACCAACACCGGTAGGTCCAAGAAAAATAAATGTTCCAATGGGTTTTTTAGGATCTTTCAAACCTACCCTGTTACGCTGAATGGCTTTGACAACTTTGCTGATTGCCTCATCCTGACCTACAACCATGCCCTTCATATCCAAAGACATGTGGCGAAGTTTTTCTGTTTCTGCCTGCACCATTCTTTTTACAGGAATGCCTGTCATCATGCTAACAACTTCGGCTATATCCTCTTCGGAGATGGGGAAACGTTTGTGTTTGGACTCTTCTTCCCAGCTTAATTTGGCTGCTTCAAGCTCTTCTTGTAATCTTTTTTCCGTATCTCTTAAACTGGCAGCTTCTTCAAATCTTTGGCTTTTCACCACACGATTTTTTTCCAATTTAATATCTTCAATTTTCTTTTCTAGCTCAATGATATCTTCTGGAACATTGATGTTTTTCAGGTGAACCCTTGCACCTACTTCATCCAACACATCAATTGCTTTATCAGGTAATAACCTATCGGTCATATACCTGTCACTTAATTTAACACAAGCCTCAATTGCATCATTGGAGTAATCAACATTGTGAAACTCCTCATATCGTGACTTGATATTGTTTAAAATCTGAATAGCCTCATCCACGGAAGGTGGCTCAATCAAAACTTTTTGGAAACGACGATCCAATGCACCATCTTTTTCAATGTGCATGCGATACTCATCCAATGTTGAAGCACCTATACACTGTAATTCTCCTCTTGAGAGAGCAGGTTTGAAAATATTGGATGCATCCAATGAACCACTTGCACCACCAGCACCAACGATGGTATGAATCTCATCAATGAACAGAATTACATCTCTGTTTTTTTCCAATTCAGTCATGATCGCTTTCATGCGCTCTTCAAATTGGCCACGATATTTGGTTCCTGCAACCAACGCTGCAAGATCAAGAGAAACAACCCTTTTGTCAAACAACACCCTGGAAACCTTTCTTTGAACAATACGCAAAGCCAATCCCTCAACTATGGCGGTCTTTCCTACACCTGGTTCTCCAATCAAGATTGGGTTATTCTTTTTCCTTCTGGATAGAATTTGTGATACACGCTCTATTTCAGCCTCCCGTCCTACAATTGGATCAAGTGATCCTGATTCTGCCAATTTGGTAATATCCCTTCCAAAATTATCAAGTACGGGAGTCTTGCTTTTACCAGGACCTTGCGACTGACGGGCTTTTTGCTGTTGAGACTTTCTTTCGTCTTCAAATTCTTCCTCTGGCTCATCAGAAAACTCGCTCTTGATGTCATTGCTTCTTACTGTTCCCAACTCATTTCTGAAAAGGTCATAATCAACATCAAATTGATTCAAAATCTGTGTTGCTATGTTTTCTTTATTCTTTAGAATAGATAACAAAAGATGCTCTGTTTCAACAAGGGGACTTTTGAGTGCCTTGGCTTCGAGAACCGTAACACGAATTACCTTCTCCGCCTGACGGGTCAAAGGCAAACTATTGATATTCTGTATATTCTTTCCTGATTTATCCTTCACCGCCATTTCAACCTCTTTCCTCAGTTCATAGATGTCTACATTCAGTGCCTGTAATATTTTTAATGCAGTGTTTTCTCCTTCACGGATTACACCCAATAAAAGATGCTCTGTTCCAATGAAATCATTGCCCAATCTAAGGGCTTCTTCCCTGCTGTAGGAGATGATTTCTTTTACCTGTGCCGAAAAATTATTATCCATAAAGGGTAGATTTTATGTAGCCATACAATAATAACGAAATATTCCGATTTTATGTTACCGCTGATACCTGAACACATCCTTTCATGCTAATATTAACCAGTCCTAAACAATTTGGTATCTTTGTACTGGAAACAAGAAACGAAATATTGTTTTATATGAATGTCAAAATTGATACCAAGGAGATTTTTCATGTCATTTCCCTGAATGAAGCGATACTGTCTGCAAATATGGCAGAAGTTTTCAAGGAGCTGATTACGGAAACGTATAAAGGAGATAACAAAAGTATTGTATTGAATTTAGTACAGGTCCATGAGATTCAACAAGAAATTGCTGAAGTAATAGGCCAACTTCATGAAGAACTATACAGCAACAACCG
The DNA here is from genome assembly GCA_947447005.1 of Chitinophagaceae bacterium. Classification (GTDB taxonomy): domain Bacteria; phylum Bacteroidota; class Bacteroidia; order Chitinophagales; family Chitinophagaceae; genus Pollutibacter. The sequence continues at coordinate 20,251 of CANFHO010000001.1, read as the reverse complement.
ATCGTTTGTATTGTGTGGACTCAATCAAACAATCAAATCCATGTTTCAAGAAAAAAATTTAGCAGATACGCTAAATATTACGCCTACCGAATCAGAAGCCTGGGATATAGTTCAGATGGAAGAAATAGTAAGGGAATTGGATATGGATATTTGACCTTAAACTTCTTTATGTTAGCAGTCACCATTTTAGGAAATAACTCTGCATTGTCCATGCACGACCGGCACCAAACTGCCCAGGTAGTGACTTGCGATGAACAATTGTTTCTGATAGATTGTGGTGAGTCAACCCAAAACCAATTGCATCGTTATAAAGTACGAAAAAGCAAGATCAATCACATCTTCATTTCACATCTTCATGGAGATCATTACTATGGGCTTGCCGGGTTATTGAATACTTATTCTTTAACTAACAGAAAAGAACCCTTGCATCTCTATGCAACACCCATTCTGAAAGATATCATTGATCTTCAAATGAAAGCCTCCGCTTCTGAATTCAATTTTGATTTTCACTTTCATCCCATTACAGAAGCCTCCATCCTATTGGATTTACCTGGAATCACAGTTTCATGTTTTCCAGTAACACATAAAATAGAATGCTGGGGATTTCTTTTTCAGGAAAAAGAAAAAGCAAGAAAAATAGATGCAGTATTGGCAGAAGAAAAAGGAATTCCAAAAGAACAATTCAAAGTCCTCAAAGAAGGCAAAGATGTTCAAAATGAATCAGGAGAATGGATCAGCTATTTGGAAGTTACCAGCAGAAATATTCCTCCCAAATCATATGCGTTTTGTGCTGACACCAAGTATGAAGAAAAAATCATTCCCATCATTCAAAACGCTGATTTGATTTATCATGAATCAACGTATTTAGATGACCAAATGGAAAAAGCTGAACAACGCTTTCACAGCACAAGCACGCAAGCAGCAAAGATTGCACAAAAAGCCAAGGTGAAAAGAATGTTATTAGGACATTTCAGCAGCAAATACGAGGATATATCTGAATTCGTTTTACAGGCTAAACAGACATTTGAAAACACAGATGTTTCTAAAGAAGGAGTAACCTATTTGATTTAGGATCAAATCGTTTTCATCAAGTCTTTGATCTTATTCTTTAGTTCTGAACTTACAGAAACCACAGGCAACCTGAATGTTTCTTTTGTTACCCCCAACTCTTTAAGATATACTTTTACGCCAGAAGGACTTCCTTCTGCGAATAATGAATGTACAATAGGAAGCATGGTTTCATGTAAAGGCCTTGCAGCAGCAAAATTTCCATCCAGACAAAAGTTAACCATGTCTGAACATTGCTTTGGATAGGCATTGGCAATTACAGATATAACACCAATGGCACCACATGCAATCAAAGGCAATGTTATTCCATCATCGCCGCTGATTACCTCAAAACCTTCAGGCTTATCCTTGATGATTTGCAAAATCTGCTCAACATTTCCAGAAGCTTCTTTGGTTGCAATGATATTCTTGCATTCGCTGGCGATACGAAGCGTTGTTGCAACATTCACATTCATCCCTGTTCTACCGGGAACGTTATACATGATTACTGGTAATGGAGATGCTTCACTAACGGCTTTATAATGTTGAAAAACACCCTCACTGTTGGGCTTATTATAGTAAGGACTAACAGAAAGAATGGCACTATACCCTGATAAATCATATTCATTAAAAGAATTGATGACTGCCCTGGTATCATTTCCTCCAATACCCGCAACCAACTTTATTCTACCATTTGCGTATTGATTTACCAGAGAGAAAATTTCTTTCTTCTCTTCTTTTGAAAGTGTTGCACTTTCTCCGGTTGTTCCCAACACCACCAGGTAATCTACATTTCCTTCAATTAAATGATTAACCAATTTCTCGAGAGAATGCTTGTCCAAATCACCATTATCTAAAAATGGGGTAACTATGGCCACACCTGTTCCGGCAAATGCATGTCTGTTCATCTTCCTATATTATGCTTCTGTATGAATTTGTTCTTCCCAACGTCCCATCTCTGAGAACTTATCAATGCGTTGATCAATCCTTAATTCAGGATCTATTTGTTTTAATTCTGCTATTGACTTTAAAACCTGTTGTTTCAACAATTCTGCAGCCTCATCATAATCCCAATGTGCTCCTCCCAATGGCTCAGGGATAACACCATCAACCAAACCAAATCCCAACATATGTTCTGAAGTCAATTTCAATTCATCAGCGGCCTTCTCTTTGTGATCCCAGCTACGCCATAAAATAGAACTGCAACTCTCAGGAGAAATAACAGTGTACCATGTATTCTCCATCATATATACCCTATCGCCCACACCTATTCCCATTGCACCACCGCTGGCACCCTCTCCAATAATGATACATATGACGGGAACCTTTAACCTCAACATTTCAAAAATATTTCTTGCAATGGCTTCCCCTTGTCCACGCTCCTCAGCTTCAATTCCAGGAAATGCCCCTGGGGTATCCACCAATGTGATGATTGGTTTATTGAATTTTTCAGCCAACTTCATCAATCTCAATGCCTTTCGATATCCCTCCGGATTGGCCATACCAAAATTTCTCAACTGACGGGTCTTGGTATTCGATCCTTTTTGCTGACCAAGAATCATCACAGTCTGACCATCAATTTTTCCAAAACCTCCCACAATCGCCTTGTCATCCTTGAAATTTCTGTCGCCATGCAACTCAATAAAATCTGTGCATATACGCTCAATATAAGAAAGGGTATATGGCCTGTCGGGATGACGGCTCAACTGAACCTTTTGCCAGCTGGACAAATGTTGATTGATTTCTTTTTTCTTATCCAATATCTTATCCTCAAGCTGATGAATGGAATCCGTCAGGTCGATTTTATTCTTTTCTGCAGTATGCTTGAGCTGTTCGATTTGATCGTACAGGTCTTTGATTGGCTTTTCGAAATCCAGAAACTGCCTTGAACTCATTTCTAACATGTGCTGAATTCGTTTTTGGTTGGGGGTAAAGGTATGAAAAATACATGTATTGAAGTCCTTTGGTCAGAACTTCAGAAATATCCATTTGAGTATGTTGAATAACCTGTTTTCCATTCTAATTAAACTACAAAGTGAATCAGTTTGATATCACTAAAATTTTTAGGTGAATTTTCCATGTGTTTTTTCTCGATTATATCATATATTCAATACCTGATTATTAGATTTTATTACAACATACTGCAAACAAGTTGGCAGTATGTCAGAAACTGAAAACAACTGCCAAATGAAAAAGCAATTTAAACCTGTACTTTTTTTTCTTTCTATTTTCGTATTGTTCGGAATCGGATTCGCTTTTAATACAAGCCAGGAGGAGGTTTTACAAATCCCCTCAGATCCCAAAATAGCAAATCTCAAATTACCTGCAGGGTTTCATGCTGATCACCTGTATGGTCCTTCAGAAAATGGAGAGGGATCTTGGGTTTCCATGACTTTTGACAACAAAGGGCGCATCATTGCATCCGACCAATATGGAGGATTATACAGATTAAAAGTACCTGCAGTTGGAGATACCATAACCAAAACAATGGTAGAAAAACTGGAAATTCCAGATCCAAGTCTCGCCGCGGATACTTCTAAAAAGAAAATCTCAATGGGATATGCCCATGGATTGCTCTATGCATTCAATAGTTTATATGTGATGATAAATCACAATTCAAATAAAGAATTTAAAAAATCAAGTGGTCTTTACAGACTTCAGGATACCAATGGCGATGATCAATTTGATAAAATCACACTTATTAAATTATTAGAGGGCGAAGGAGAACATGGTCCACACAGTATTGTAATGGCCCCAGATAAGAAATCGATTTTTGTAGTAGCAGGAAATTTCACCAAGATTCCCAAAATGGATTCTTACCACAATATTCCTGATGCAAAAATAGATAACCTCTTCCCTTTAATCAAAGATCCTAATGGACATGATAATACTGTTCAACATCATGGTGGCTGGATTGCACATGTTGATTCATCAGGTGCAAAATGGGACCTCATTGCTTCTGGCTTCCGCAATCCATTTGATATAGCATTCAACAGCGCAGGTGATATGTTCACCTACGATTCAGATATGGAATGGGATTTTGGTACCCCTTGGTACAGACCTACAAGAATTTGTCATGTAACCAGCGGTGGTGAATTCGGATGGCGCCCAGGAACAGATAAGTGGTCGCCAAATTATACAGACAACCTGCCTGCCATTATCAATGTAGGTCAGGGTTCACCTACCAACCTGGTATATGGAGGAAATGCACACTTCCCTGAAAAATACCGCAATGCACTATTTGCATTCGACTGGAGCTTTGGTATTATTTATGCTGTTCATACAAAGCCCAATGGTGCTTCATATGATGCTACTGGCGAAGAATTCATCTCCGGATCACCTTTGCCATTGACAGATGGTGTTGTAGGCCCTGATGGCGCACTTTATTTTCTCACAGGCGGAAGAAGACTTGAATCTGACTTATACAGGGTTTATTATGGCGACAACAAAAGCAATACAGAAAAACTTCCTGTTCCTGAAGTAACAGAAGCTCAAAAAACGAGAAGAAAACTGGAAGAATTTCATGGCACACAAAAAGCAGAAGCTGTTGAAGTTGCATGGCCATATTTAAAAGACAATGATCGTTTCATACGATATGCAGCCAGAATCGCAGTAGAAAACCAGCCTGTTGCACAATGGAAAGAAAAGGCATTGAATGAAAAAGATCCTGTTATTCTTACACAAGCCGCTGTGGCATTGGCAAGAAGAGGAGATTCAACTTCAAAAAAACCTTTACTATCTGCATTATCAAAAGTAAAATTTGGAACCCTTACCGAAGGACAACAATTGGACTTTTTAAGAGCAGTTGAACTTGTTTTTGCGCGCATGGGTGCTCCAGACGCAGCAGATAAAAGCGTTGTTGCTACCATGTTAAATGCTTACTTCCCGGCAAATACGATCAATTTGAATAAGGAATTGAGTAAAATTCTTGTTTACGTTGAAGCACCGAACTCAGTTGAAAAAACCATGGCATTGCTGGCAACTGCCAAAGATGACAACGGATCACAAAAAACCATTTCTCAATCATCAGACCTCATTCTTCGTAATCCACAATACGGAATGGATATTGCGGGTATGCTTGCAAAAATTCCACCCATGAACCAAACCTGGTATGCAAATGTATTGAGCCAGGCAAAAACAGGTTGGACACCCGATTTGCAAAAACAATATTTCCAATGGTATTATAAAGCATTTAGCTATAAAGGCGGTGTTAGCTTTGTTGGATTCATTGATAAAGCAAGAACAAATTCACTTGCAAATGTGTCTAAAGAAAACTTTGACATGTACAATAAAATGTCTGGTGATTCAATCGTAAAACTTTCCAGACTTGGATTGGACGCAGGATCGATCAGACCTAAAGGGCCTGGTAGAAACTGGCAACTGAATGATGCAGCAAAAATGATCGATAGTGGATTGGTAAACCGCAGTTTTGAAACAGGTAAAGCCATGTTTGCTGCTTCATTGTGTAAAAGTTGCCACCAAATTCAAGGAGAAGGCGGTGTTGCAGGTCCAGATCTCTCACAATTGGGAACACGTTTCTCAAACAAAGATATCCTGGAAGCAATCATATCCCCTAGTAAAACCATTTCAGATCAATTTGGATCAACCGTATTTTATTTGAAATCAGGTGGATCTATATTGGGTAGGGTACTACGCCAGGACAACCTCAAATATTATATTTCTCAAAATCCATTTTCGCCACAATTGGTTAGAGAAGTACTCAAAAAAGATGTTTCAAGAACCCGAGTTTCTGAAATCTCCCCAATGCTTCCTGGTATGATCAATGGTTTGAATCCAGAGGAATTGAAAGACCTGATGGCTTACTTGAAATCTGGAGGAAATAGCAACAACGAAGCTTTTAAGAAACAATAACAATTGATTCTTAAAAAATAGCCATGCCATGAAGCATTTGAAACCTATATGGAGCGATAAACTTTCCAATGTCTCCCAAGTGGGAGGCATTGAAACATCCGTATTGGATAATGGCACAGGACGTGGAGTTCGGATTGCATGGTTCAATACAGGCTCCGGCTTGAGATTCAAAGTAGTCATTGACAGGGCTATGGATATTGCCGATGCGTTTTACAACCAATTTGGTTTGGCCTGGCTAAATCATCCTGGCATCACACCTCCACAGCCTTTTTCACATGCAGGTATAGAATGGTTAAGAACCTTCGGAGGTGGATTGATGACTACATGCGGACTTTCGCATGTAGGCGGACCTGAAAAAGATGAATACGGAGAACGAGGATTACATGGCCTGGTAAGCAATATTCCAGCAGAAATAGAATCCATCATTCAACCTGATCCATCATCAGGGAAATATGAAATGAGTATTACAGGTGTTATCAAACAAACTCAAATATTCGGACCAAGTCTTGAATTGAGACGCACTATTTCTGCAATATTGGGCAAATCATCTATTCATATTCATGATGAAATAATCAACCGGGGCAATCAATCTGCCCCGCATATGCTCCTTTATCATTGTAACCTCGGATGGCCACTTGTTGATGAAGGCGCAAAGATTCTCTTGAAAGGTAAAAAGCCAGACTTATCGGAAAACAATCCTATTCAATCTTGTCCTGGCACCTTAGAATCTCATAATGGCTCTGGGGAAGATGCAATTTTCGTAAATACAGCATCTGATATCCATGGTAACTGTCTTTCTGGTATTTACAATGAAGATATTGGCATTGCACTTGTATTGAAATACAAAAAAGATCAACTTCCCTATACCACCAATTGGCAACATTGGTCAAAAGGTGAATATGTATGTGGATTGGAACCTGGAACAAATCCTCCCATTGGTCAAGCCAAAGCAAGAGCAGAAAACAAATTGATATTCATTTCCCCAGGTGAAAAAAAGGAATACAACCTCACATTTGAATTGCTAGACAATGAAATGAATATCAAATCACTTATCAACGAATTGTAAAAATATAATAACAAAAAAAGCCAAATGGAAAAACAAAGCTTAGCCCAACAGGCATTCGAACAAGGAAAAGGAATATTGAGATTGGCTCCTACTTGGGTTCCCAGATCATTTTGTGTGCCAGGAAGAAGAATCAAATTGCATCCTGATGACTACTATGTTCTTGGTGGAGAACGTGGAGGAATTGATGAAAGATGGTTATCCTCTACAACTCCTGCCAAAAACGGACCACTCACAGGTGAACATGAAGGACTAAGCAAAGTTGTATTCAACGATGGTACAACTGAAAAACAAATTTTACTGAAAGATGCAATAGATGAACTTAAAGGAGCCATCATTGGAGACAGGTTATGGAATGAATATCAAAGCTGGCCTATGTACTCTAAGTTTTTTGACAATATGGGCCCCCTTCCCCATCACGTTCACCACAATGATGAAAAGGCAGCTTTGATTGGTCAAAAAGGAAAACCTGAAGCGTATTATTTCCCTCCACAATTAAATAACCACGGCGGCGACTTCCCATACACGTTCATTGGCATTGCACCTGGAACACCCAAAGAAACCATACGTGAATGTTTGGTCAATTTCACAAAGGGAGATAACAAGATCACAAACTATTCACAAGCATACAAACTTGAGCCAGGAACCGGATGGGACGTACCTCCCGGATTGCTCCATGCCCCAGGTAGCATGTGTACCTACGAACCTCAAAAAGCTTCAGACGTATTTGCCATGTACCAGTCATTGGTAAATGAAGCTATCATTCCAGAAGAACTGCTTTGGAATGGATCTCCAAAAGAAAGTATAGGCGATTTCGATTCTTTGATGGAAGTATTGGATTGGGATCTGAATGTAGATCCAAATATGATGGCAAACAGATTTATGCCACCCGTTCCGGTAAGGAATCTTGATCAAATGCAATCACAAGGATATGTTGAGAACTGGATTTGCTATAAATCTGATGCATTTAGTGCAAAAGAACTGACCATCATGCCAGGCAAAACAGTTACCATAACAGATAGTGCGGCCTATGGAATTATCGTCATGCAAGGTCATGGTAAAATGGGCGTATGGGATATTGAAACACCAGCGCTCATCAGATATGGTCAACTTACCAATGATGAGTTTTTCATTAGCGAACAAGCGGCTAAAGAAGGCGTCACAATCACCAATGCATCTGCAAATGATCCGATTGTTATTCTAAAGCATTTTGGTCCCGCTAATCCAGATTTGAATATTTGATTTTATCAATTACAACTTCTAAAAAAATTTAATTGAGAACTAAAAACATACTCCTCTTTGCACTCACCGGATTACTCATGATTGGTGCACTATCCCTGACATTGCCCAAATCAAATAAGATAAGTGTAAAAAAAGGAATGCATATTGTTTTGATCGGAAATAATCTCGGTTCCAGGATGCTCAATTTCGATCATTTTGAAACCGAGATGCAACTTCGTTTCCCCGATAGCTTGCTATATTTCAGAAATATGTGCGATGGAGGAAATACCCCAGGATTCAGGCCACACTCAGGAAGAATTACACCCTGGGCATTCCCTGGTGCTGAGAAATTTCAGACAGAATTAGCAACGAGTGGACAAACGGAAGGTTTTTTTGAATACCCTGATCAATGGAACACAAATCACAAGGCAGATGTCATCATTGCTTTTTTTGGTTACAATGAATCTTTTCAAGGCTTATCTGGTCTCGAAAACTACAAGTCAGAACTTGATGCTTTCATCAAACATACCTTGAAAAAAAAATACAATGGTGTTAGTACACCTGAACTGGTATTGGTCTCCCCTATTGCATTTGAAGACCTCTCAAAAAAATATGATCTACCGAATGGCATGATAGAAAATAAAAACTTAATGCTCTATGCCAATGCGATGAAAGATATTGCTGCAAAAAACAATATCCTTTTTGTAGATGCATTCAATCCTAGTAAAATCTGGTTGGATGACCCAAACACCGATCTTACCATTGATGGATCTCAACTTACAGACGAAGGATATTCAAAATTTTCTTTGCTGCTTGCCAATGAAATATTTGAATCAAATCCTGTCAAAAATGAATCCTTCAGGGGATTGGTACATGCTGCTGTGCAAGAAAGAAATTGGATGTGGCACAATGATTTTAAAATTCCAAATGGAGTGCATGTTTTTGGAAGAAGATATGATCCCTTTGGGCCAGATAATTATCCGGCAGAATTGAAAAAAATCAGGGAAATGACCTTGATAAGAGATACAGCCATTTGGGAAGCCGCCAAGGGGATTAAAATGAACCTGGCAGAAGCAGATGGAAGAACCAGCACTTTGCCTGCAGTAAAAACCAATTACACCCCTTCTGAAAAAAACAAACAATCAGGTTATCTCTATGGCAAAGAAGCATTGGATAAATTCACCATGGCACCTGGTTATAAAATAGACCTCTTCGCCTCAGAACAAGAATTCCCAGATCTTGCAAAACCTGTTCAGATTTCTTTTGATAACAAAGGAAGACTCTGGGTAGCCGTGATGCCTACATATCCACACTGGAAACCAGGTGATCCTAAACCCAACGATAAACTCATTATTCTTGAAGATACAGACCATGATGGCAAGGCAGATAAACAAACAACATTTGCAGACGGACTTCAACTTCCTTTAGGTTTTGAACTGGCACCAGAAGGTGTTTATCTTTCTCAGGGAACAAATTTCATGCTATTGAAAGATACAAATGGGGATGACAAAGCTGATACGCGTGAAATTCTATTGAGCGGTTTTGATGACCATGATACACATCATGCACATCATGCATATACAACAGACGCATCAGGTTCGATTTACATGGGACAAGGTGTTTTTCTGGCAAATGATATTGAAACATCGTATGGTCCTGTGCGAGGTACCAATGGTGGCTTTTTTAGGTACGATCCAAAAAAGAAAAAACTGGATCGAATTGCACAACTATCCATTCCAAACCCTTGGGGAATAGCATTTGATGAGTGGGGTCAGGTATTCTATGCTGAAACTTCCGGCCCGGATGTAGCCTGGATGATGCCTGGAACGGTCAAGCCAAGATATGGAGAATTCACTCCTAAATCAAAAAGCCTGATTGAAGAAAAGCATCGTGTAAGACCTACTTCTGGATTGGAATTTATTTCAAGCCGACATTTCCCTGACAGTGTGCAAGGAGATATGCTGATCAACAATACCATTGGTTTTCTTGGAACTAAGCAACATATGATAACGGATAGCTCCACGGGGTATAAAAGCAGACACAGGCAAGACTTGGTAACTTCATCAGACATCAACTTCCGCCCTGTAGATCTTGAATTTGCCCCTGATGGTTCTTTGTATATTGCTGATTGGCACAATGTACTGATTGGACATATGCAACATAATATTAGGGATCCATTGCGGGACCATACCCACGGAAGAATTTATCGCATAACGTATCCCTCAAGACCGTTGGTTACTCCAGCAAAGATTTTTGGTGCAAGTGTACAAGAGTTGCTGGAAAACCTCAAACTACCTGAATATAGAACCCGCTATCGCACAAGGAGAGAACTCAGATCCCATAGCACAGAAGAGGTAATACCTGAATTGCAAAATTGGATCCAACACCTCGACAAATCTTCTAGCGATTATGAAAAATTATTGTTAGAAGGACTTTGGGTAAGTTGGGGTCAAAATAAAGTTGATCAAAATTTACTTAGGCAATTATTAAAAGCCAAGGATTATCATATCAGAGCTGCAGCAGTAGAAGTGGTTCGTTTTTCTGGAAATGAATTGAAAGACAAAGCGGCATTGCTCATGGGTGCTGCAAAAGATCCTCATGGAAGAGTAAGGTTAGAGGCAGTTGTCTCCGCATCATGGCTACCTAAAGAAATTGGATTGCCTATTGAATTGGAAGCTGCCAAAAAGCCAATAGACAAATGGATGCAAGATGCATACACAACTGCAGTAGCTCATTTGAATGGTCATGGTGTTGTAAAAAAACCTTCAAAAAATAAAAATCCACTTTCAACAACCATAAAACCTGATGTCATCGAAAATGGAAAGGCAATTTATTTGCGAGATGGATATTGCAATACCTGTCACCAAGCTGATGGCAAAGGATTGGAAGCGGCTGGATTCCCACCATTAAATGGCTCTGAATGGGTTTTAGGAAGCCCTGACCGATTGATAAAGCTGGTGTTGAAAGGCATGTATGGCCCAATTGATGTGAAAGGACACTCCTACCCTGGACAGGTTCCAATGACACCATTTGGCGGAATGCTCAAGGATGATGAAGTGGCTGCCGTTCTTACATATATCAGAAATGCATTTGGCAACAAGGGAACACCTGTATCTCCAGAAAAGGTAAAAAATATTAGGGAAGCCATAAAAACAAAAGTCGACTTTTATACGCCTGAAGAACTACTGATTCAACACCCAATGGAAAAACAAATAGCAGAAAAAAAATAATATGCTTCCATGAATAAAATATCCACCACTAAACTAGTCACAGGTATCTTATTGCTTGCATTCATGCAAACTATATGCATGGCACAAAATAAGGACAAGTCAAATAAAAAAAGTCCGCTGATTGTATTTGTAACAGGCGACCATGAATACAGCAGTGAAGCAACCATGCCAGCCATCGCTCACGAGCTTGAAAAAAATTATGGATTCAGAACCATCGTATTGAAAGCATTTCCTGACTATAAGTCGGAAGAAAACATTCCAGGTCTGGAAGCTCTTAAAGATGCAGACCTTGCCGTTTTTTTTCTACGCTGGCGTCGACTGCCTGCAGATCAGGTAAAACTGATTGAAGATTATCTTAAAACAGGTAAGCCACTTGTAGGATTTCGTACAACAACGCACGCTTTCAAATACCCGGCAGGCCATCCATTGGAAAAATGGAATGCCTTTGGTGAAATTGCTTTCAATACACCTCCAGGTTGGGGTGGTGTGGCAAATCATACGCATTACGGACATGAATCATCCACAGATGTTAAAATCATTCCAGAACAATCTGAGAATCCCATTTTAGCAGGTGTTGGAGCTGATTTTCACGCACGTTCTTGGTTGTATCAGGTATTACCTAGCTATCCCCTGAAAGGGTCAACTGCATTGATGATGGGACATTCTGTAAACCCCAATACAAAAAATGCATATGACAATCCGGTAGCATGGACAGGGAAAAACAGTTATGGAGCAACTTTCTTTTTTACAACATTGGGGCATCCTGAAGATTTTGATCAAGAACCATTTCAACATTTGGTGATCAATGCCATCCATTGGGCAGCAGGTAAAAAAATACCATCAAAATGGGCTGGCCCAATGAAAATCAATGTGCCATACAGAGAATAAAATATTTGCTTGAATATGTATAAAATAGGATTCAATACGTTGGTTTGGTCGGCAGTAGTGTCTGATGAACAGTTTCCGATTATCGACAGATTAAAAGAAATTGGCTATGATGGAGTTGAATGTTTCATTGGTGCACCTGATGAAAAGGCATATAAACGTTTTGGCGAACATGCCCAGAATATAGGTTTGGAAACAACCAGTGTATTTGTAGTGGGTGCAGAACACAATCCAGTAGATGCATCCAATGCTGTTCGAAAAAAAGCACTGGATAGAATCAAATGGGGAATAGATCGCGCACATGATATGCATTCCACCATCCTATGTGGCCCATTTCATTCTGCGCATGGACATTTTACAAAAAAACCACCGCAGGATGAAGAATACAATCATTGTGCCGAAGTGATGCATCAGGCAGGAGAATATGCAGCGCAGGCAGGCATAACATTGGCATTGGAGGCCTTAAACAGATTTGAATGTTACCTGTGCAATACCATGGAACAATTAAACAAATTGGTTTCCAAAGCAAATCATCCTCACGTAAAAGCCATGTATGATACGCACCATGCCAATATCGAGGAGAAAAAAGCAAAAGATGCTTTACATCAAATCGGTCCACTGCTTGCACATGTGCATATCAGTGAAAACGATCGTGGAACACCTGGAGATGGCCACGTTCTTTGGGATGAAACATTTCAAACCCTTGCTGATATCAAATACAATGGATGGCTTACCATTGAAGCCTTTTCAAGAAATGATCCGGATTTCGCAAATGCAATCAATGTGTGGAGAGAATATTCTGCCCCATGGGACATGGCAAAAAAAGGATTGGCATTCATTCAGGAACAATGTAAAAAACACAACCTTTAATTTCAAAAATACAAATCAAGTCATATGAACAAAAACAATTATCCAAAACTACACAACGCAACCTGGCCTGGCATTGTAGGAAAAGGGCCTGATTCTGAACCACCCATTTCACTCGACACATTATTGGAACTTACTGCCAATGCAGAGGTAGATGGCGTGAAATTCGATGGAATTGATATCGGCTTATTTGAACCTCATTTCAATATTGATGAATCTGAAGACGGCATCAAAAGACTTGCAGACAGGGTTAAGTCGCTCAACCTAAACATTGGTAGCTTGGTTGCACCAATATGGGGTGGTCCTGCAATGGGCTCAAAAGAAGACCGTGCTGTTTTTGTGGATATGGTTCGCAAGTCATGTGAATTTGGTAAAAAATTGCGTGACCAAGGTGTTAGGCCTTATGGCATCATACGCATAGATTCTGCCAGCAAACCGGAAGCCTGGGCTGCAGATCCTGTAAATAATACAAAACTTATTGCAGAAACATTTCGCGAAGCATGTGATGTTGCTGCCGATTATGGTGAAAAATTAGCTGCTGAAGGTGAAATATGTTGGGGAGGAATGCATAGTTGGAAATCTATGATAGATACGCTGGAAGCTGTTAACCGCCCCAATATTGGATTTCAGGCCGACATGGCACATACGCTCCTTTACTTGTTAGGGTACAATGCTCCAGAGCACCGTATTCTGCCAGTTGACTTCGATTGGAGTGATGGCGCAGCATTGGATGAAGGATTGAGGCAATTAACTGCAGCGCTTCGTCCATGGACAATTGATTTCCATGTAGCGCAAAATGATGGAACAGTGCACGGTACCGGGTCACATGATAAAACGGGTAGACACTGCCAGGCATTGGATCCTAACGGAAAACTGGATATTGCGAAACATGCAGGCTATTGGTTGAGAAATGAAAATGGTGAACTAACCAAAGCATTCAAACATATCTGTTGGGATGGCTGTATGTTCCCAAATGAAGTAATGACAAAACAACAAACCTGGAATGATATCCTTGCTGCTCTCATCAAAGTGAGAGATCACCATGGTTGGAATGAGGCTTAATCACATCATACTTTTGTATTGTTAAAAAATATAAATCATGTCAACAAAAAAAACACTTAACATAGGACTTATAGGTGGTGGATTCATGGGTAGAACCCATTCAAATGGATACAACCGCATACAAAACTTTTTCCCTGATTTGGAATACAAACCTGTTTTGAAAGCAGTTTGTTTTAGAAATGAAACCAAGCTAAAAGCCTTTGCTGAACAATGGGGTTATGAAAGCATTGAAACTGATTGGAAAAAATTGATAGCAAGACCTGATATTGATGCCGTTGATATTTGTACCCCAAACGATACCCATGCAGAAATTGCGATTGCAGCAGCGAAAGCAGGTAAAATGATTCTTTGTGAAAAACCATTGGCTAGAAATCTTGCTGAATCCGAGGGCATGGTTGAAGCAATAGAACAAGCGGGTGTAAAAAATACAGTTTGGTATAATTACAGACGTATCCCTGCTGTTACATTGGCAAAACAAATTATAGACTCAGGTAAGCTTGGTAAAATATATCATTATCGCGCAAACTTTTTACAGGATTGGACCATCAATGAAAATCTTCCACAAGGTGGTGAGGCTTTATGGCGTATGGACGCAGCTGTAGCAGGTTCCGGGGTTGTTGGAGACCTCCTCTCCCATTGTGTTGATACTGCAATGTGGCTGAATGGCGGTATTAAAGATGTGTCTGCCATGACTGAAACATTTGTAAAAGAACGTATGCACCAACTTACAGGGAAAGTTGAGCAAGTACATATTGATGATGCCTGCGCCTTCTTTTGTCATTTCAACAACGGATCACTTGGACTATTTGAATCAACCAGGTATGCCAGAGGACACAAAGCTTTGTACACTTTTGAAATCAATGGTGCAAATGCCTCTATCAGATGGGATCTACACGACCTGAACAGGCTTGAATTTTTTGACAATGGAGACGAAGGAAATCTTCGTGGATGGAGATCTATACATGTCACAGATGGCGAACAACCATATATGAATAAATGGTGGGTTCCAGGTTTGGGTATCGGTTATGAACACTCTTTTGTTCATCAGGTGGCCGACTTTTTAAAATCGCTTGAAACTGGAGAACCTTGCTCTCCAACATTTAGAGAAGCATTAGATACACAGAAGGTATGCCAAGCCGTTTTAGATTCAGCCGCATCTAAAAGCTGGAAGGAAACAAACGTTTCCTAATCACAAAAAACAACACAAAGATGAATAAATTAAGTTTTAAAATTATCCTCTGCCTCTTGGTTTGCTTCCAAATCAATTCCATTCATGCACAGAAAAAAAATGGAAAATTTAAAAAAATTTTTGATGGTAAATCCATGAAAGGTTGGGATGCAGATACCAGTTTCTGGAGGGTTGAAAATGGTTGCTTTGTTGGTGAAGTAGTGAAAGGAAAAACAATCAAGACAAACACTTTTCTCATTTGGCGTAATGGAACTCCTGCAGATTTCGAATTCAAAGCGGAATATAAAATCAGCCCAGAAGGCAATAGTGGGGTGAATTACAGAAGTGAAGAATTACCTAATATCAAATATGCTTTAAAAGGCTATCAGGCAGATATTGATGGTGCAGATCGTTATACAGGACAAAATTATGAAGAAAGAGGAAGAGGATTTCTGGCAATGAGAGGAGAAAAGACTTTGCTTAAAGGTGAAAAAAAACCAACCATCACTGGAACAGTTGGAAATTCAGATTCTTTGAAAACACTTATCAAACAGGGTGATTGGAATGAAATACATATCATCGCAAAAGGCAACCACCTTCAACATTTTATAAATGGTGTGTTGATGAGTGATGTTATAGATGAAGATGAAAAAACAAGCAAGTCAAGTGGTTTATTGGGATTGCAAGTCCATGTCATGCCTTTCATGAAAGTGGAATACAGAAATATCTATATCAAACAAGATTGATTTCTTTCACTAATATGAATTCAAATAGCCCTTCAAAAGAAGGGCTATTTTTTTACTATATTCGACACAAATAATTCATGTTGAAAAAGGTGCTTTTTTTTACAGCAATCATGTTTACATATTGCAGCATATTCAGTCAGGAAAGAACAGACTCTGTGTACATATTTTGCTATTTCAAAGGAAATGGAGAAGACGGACTACATTATGCCTTTAGTAAAGACGGATTGAAATATTCATCCCTGAACAACGACAAATCCTTTCTCACTCCAAGCGTTGCCAAGGATAAGTTGATGCGTGATCCATGTATCATTCGTGGTGCAGATGGAAAATTTCACATGGTGTGGACCGTTAGCTGGAATGATAAAGGAATTGGTTATGCACAATCAAGCGATTTGATACATTGGTCTGACCAAAGATTTCTACCCGTCATGCAACATTTCGATAGCACGAGAAATACATGGGCCCCTGAAATCACCTACGACCCTTATTCTCAAAAATACATGATTTACTGGGCCAGTACCATTGCAGGAAAATTCACCGATACACAAAGTTCAGAAAGCAAGTACAACCACAGAATGTACTACACCCTTACAAAAGATTTCAAAAGGTTTAGTCGCACGAAACTCTTATATGACCAGCATTTCAATGTAATTGATGCCACTATCAAAGTATTGAACAAAGACTATTATCTGATGTTCCTCAAAGACGAAACACTCCTGCCTCAGCCTGAAAAAAATATACGAATAGCCAGGAGCAACAACCTAGTAAAAAATTATTCACCTGCAAGTCCTCCCATATCCGGAAAATATTGGGCAGAGGGACCTACGGTTGAAAAGATAGGCGACAAGTGGATAGTTATGTTCGATAAATACCGCGACCATACCTATGGTGCAGTTGAATCCACTGACCTAATCAATTGGTTCGACATATCAGACAAAATCAGCATGCCCAAGGGACTGAGGCATGGAACGATTTTCATGATCAGTTCAAACGAATTTGATAGATATTTCAGCAAATAGAAACAAGCCTTTTGAGTCAGATGAATCTATACCCCTCTTAAAGCTTAATCGTTATGCTTTTACCTAAATAAACACCTTGCGGCAAATCAACAATAATCATTGTCTTGTTCTCTTTTGCATTAGGTAAACATGTAAAGCCATTTCCCTTTGTGGTATAACTAGCAGGCAAAGTCAACAATATGCGACTTAAATTCCTGGATGGATCAGCAACTGTTAATTCTTTCACCTTACTCCCCTCCAATTTAAGCATGGCCATACCTTGGCTATCCATTTTTACTTTTTGTCCTTTGCCAATTTCAATTTCGCCTGCCTTGTAAAAGGCCAATTGAACAATGTTTAAAGAATTATTTTTTACCCCTTGCAAATCAGGAGTGTTGGATAAAATTTCAATTTTTCTGTTATCCACACTTGATTCCATCAGTTTCTGTTCTGAAATATTGGGTACAACGATATATTGATAAGAAGGACTTTGCTCCATCTTTCTTTTTCCATGAATATCCGTTTCATTAATCTTATCACCATGGTTGAAATACAGCTTGAAAACTTCTTCACCCACCAACTTGTTGCTGATGTTTTTTTGATCGGTAATATCTGACCAACGACCTGTTTCAACTTGATTCGAAATGGTTACTGTTGTTGGTTCAGGAAAAATATATCCTACCTTATCTTGATAAACCCACTTAACATTTTCTGCAACCCGATTTCCTTTGGGTAAAACCTTTTTTTCTCCATTTTGCATTACACTCACATCGCTTCGTAGCAATACTTGATTGATCGTTGTAACAACGGGCAATGACTTCTTGGGTTTGATACCTGCACCCAGACAAACATATTCCTCATCAAAGAAAAACCAAGACTTTTTAGCTTCTAGCATATCGTGAGGACTTTTAAAATCAAAAGCAACCGCACCATATAAACCATCAGTGACTGCACCTACAAAATTCGTCAAACCTTCTTTTTGAATCTCAGTGGGTCCAGGAAGATTGGGCTTCTGCATGATGGTTGTACCTGATATTTTTTGCCAATCATAAACAGGCCAGATATTAAAATACTCATCTCCCTTTAGGAGAAGATAATTCGTTCCGTCTGCACGATGGTGTGTTGTTTTACCAGGGCCATTATAAGGCTGCTCCATATTTTGGTTTCGTGTGGAAAACATCCTGACGCTGGTATAAAAATTTGGACGTTGAAAGACAAAATGCTCAGATTGCCAGAAGAATTTAGCGAATGATAGAGATGGCGTCCCCTCCCCTTTTCTTAATTTCAAAATATCTTCCAGCTCTTTTCTTCTATAATCTGTACTCATTAAAACCCTTTCTATTTCAAGTGTGCCCTTAGGTTGAAATGCATCTCTTTTGATTGTAACATCGCGATTTCTTACCCCAACATCTTCATACACGCCATATACCATTTGCTTGTAAATACCATCCAAATAGTAATCAACCAATTGGTTTATTTTTTCTTTTGAAAACTGATATTTTGTTCCTGCAACATAGGAAGACCACTCGCCATAAGCATTTGCGAATTTCCCATATCCATAGGAATCAGTATTATTTACACGGTCGGGTCTGTGATGAAAACTATAGTCCTGCTGAAGTCCACGTTCCCCTGTTGCAAATTTCATTTCACCTTCAATGATATGAATGATGGAGTCAAATAATTTATCATTGCCTAAAAAAAGTAGGTTTTTAGCCAGAATACCAGCAATTACAATTCTATCTCCACTGGGGCGTGCTCCTGAAGCATTCATATTTGCCCTGCCAATCATAGGCTGTGCTTTTTTAACCAAGTCTGCCGGCAATTCATCACCTATGGCCAACATGAGGTTCATTAAATTTGTTGGTGTTGTAATTTGATTATCGTGCCAGTTATCTCCAACAAAATCATTTTTAATCCAAAAGTTCAGGCCACTGATAATGGCATCTTTCACTCTTGCACTGTGGTAAAAAGCAGATGTTTTATTTTTATACGCTTTAGCGATATAAGCCAAATCACTTGTATGTCGGCCATGTGGGAAGCTGGCTGTGGTGCTGAGATCTGAATAGTTTATATCATTAAAACTTCCGTCATCCTTCATTTTAGACAAAATGGCTTCAACCTGAATATCATTTGTTTTATTACTCAAAAGCTCATCAACAATTCGATTTTTTATGATGACTAGTTCGCTTTTTTGACTGAATACTGAATTGGAGAACAAAAACAATGCAATAATCAGATAAAATATTTTTTTCATATAGTTCATGCTGTTAAGTTAAAGAGTAATCTTGGCAAGTTGAAAAATTGTTTAGGGGTGTATATTTCTATCGGGACAACCGTTGAATGATTGCCTTATGATTTGGAAATTCAAACGATAAATGATCAGCATCAGCCAATTCAAAATCAGCAAAATCAAATCCAGGCGCTACCGTACATCCAACAAAACTGAATTCACCTTCTGCACCAACAGGCTCTGATGCAAACCAAGCATGAGCAGGTACAACCAGTTGAAATGATTGTCCTTGGGAATGATCGTTTCCCAATACCATCAGCTCATATGTCCCATTGGGATGAATAACATGAATATGCAAGGGACAACCCTCATAAAAATGCCAGATTTCGTCAGATTTGATGCGATGAAGGGCTGAAAAATTTCCAACGGGCAACAGAAAATAAATTGCAGTAGAAAACGATCGTGCTTCTCCAAATGCTGATGGCAAACATGCAGGTTCTATGATTCCATTAAAACGGTACGTCTCTTTGTAGTAACCCCCTTCCGGGTGAGGAAGAAGCCCATAAAATTCAATGAGTGATTGTGTATTCATCATGCTGTAAGCAAGTTACAAAATGGATACCCTAAATAACGAAAAAGCCCCTCATTTCTGAAGGGCTTCTTGCGGACCGCAACGAACCCGTCCCGGCTCAGCCGGGACCGTGACAGGGCGACTCATGATTTTATCATATTCGATGGTTGTTCAATCAACCATTCTAAATAACTTGTTTTACTCTTCTTTAATTTCTTCTCTCGAATCAATGCGCCTCGCATAGTTTCATGCAACTCAACATAAACCAATACCCAGGGTATTGCTGTTGAA